>NZ_JBEYJU010000121.1:0-22493 GCF_040703965.1 Streptomyces sp. NPDC006655
TCTACGAGCACAAGGTGTTCGTCCAGGGCGCCGTCTGGAACATCGACTCCTTCGACCAGTGGGGCGTGGAACTCGGCAAGGTCCTCGCCAAGCGCGTGGAACCGGCCCTGACGGAGGGCGCGGACGTCCCCGGCCTCGACCCGTCGACCAAGGCACTGGTGGCCAAGTACCGGGAGCTGCGCGGCCGGTAGGCCCGGAGCCCGGACGTGACAGAGCCCGTACGGCCGACGGCCGTACGGGCTCTCTCAGGCGGGTGTCCTCACGGCGACGCCGGCGGGTACAGCGACCTCGGCAGCTGGGCCGCCGCTGCGGCGTCCAGCAGCCACAGGGTGCGCCTGCGGCCCTTGGCGCCCGCTGCCGGGGCCTGGATCTCACCCGCGCCCGAGAGGGCGATGGCGACGGCCTCGGCCTTGTCCTCACCCGCCGCCAGCAGCCAGACCTCGCGGGCCGAACGGATGGCGGGCAGGGTGAGGGAGACCCGGGTCGGCGGCGGCTTGGGAGCGCCGTGGACGCCCACCACCGTGCGTTCCGTCTCGCGGACCGCGGGCAGCTCCGGGAAGAGCGACGCCACGTGGGTGTCCGGGCCGACGCCCAGCATCAGGACGTCGAAGGTGGGGACCGGACCGTGGTTCTCGGGGTCGGCGGCCTGCGCCAGCTCCGCCGCGTAGGCCTCGGCCGCCGCGTCCACGTCCGCACCCCAGGGGCCGTCCGACGCGGGCATGGCGTGCACGCGCTTCGGGTCCACCGGGACCTGGTCCAGCAGTGCCTCGCGGGCCTGGGTGACGTTGCGCTCCGGATCACCCTCGGGCAGATAGCGCTCGTCGCCCCACCACAGGTCGAGCCTGCTCCAGTCGACGGCGTCCCGGGCGGGCGCCGTGGCCAGGGCCGCGAGCAGACCGTTGCCGTTGCGGCCGCCCGTGAGGACCACGGACGCCTCGCCGCGGGAGGCCTGCGCGTCCACGATCTTCGTGATCAGGCGGGCCGCGGCGGCCTGCGCCATCAGCTCCTTGTCGTGGTGCACGACCAGCTGGGGAGTGCTCATGTCGCCTTCGCCCTCTTCTTCAGCGGTGCCGGTTGCTGCGGCGCCGCCTCTGTCGGGGGAGCCTCGGCAGCGGCGTCGGGAGCCGCCGCGACGGTGACCGGTTCTCCTTTGGGCGACGGCTCCGGGACGGCCGGCGCCGCCGCGGACGCGTTCAGCCGCTCCACACCGAACCGCAGTGCCGACGCGTAGGTGTCGTCCGGGTCGAGCCGGCGCAGCTCCTCCGCGATCAGCTCGGCCGTGTCCCGCCGCTTCAGCGCCACCGCGCGGTCCGGCTGGCCGTCGATGGACAGGGTGGCGAGGGAGCCGTCGGCGCGGTCCAGCGCGATCGGGCCCCGGGTGGTCTGCATACGGACCGCCGTGAGACCGGGGCCCGAGGAGAGCGACCGCTTGACGGGGACGTCCAGGCGGTCCGCGAGCCACATCGCCAGCAGCTCGCAGCTCGGGTTGAACTCCTCGCCCTCCACCTCGACGGCCCGGACCTCGCAGGTCACCTGGTCCAGGGCCGCCGCCAGCATGGAGCGCCAGGGCGTGATCCGGGTCCAGGACAGGTCCGTGTCACCGGGCGTGTAGGCGTCGGCGCGGGCGGACAGCTCCCGTACCGGCTGCTCGGACGCGTAGGTGTCGGTGACCCGGCGCTGGGCGAGGGCGCCCAGCGGGTCCTTCGCCGGGTCGAGCGGGGCGTTCACCGGCCACCAGACGACGACCGGCGCGTCCGGCAGCAGCAGCGGCAGCACCACCGAGTCGGCGTGGTCGGCGACCTCGCCGTACAGCCGCAGCACCACCGTCTCGCCGGTGCCCGCGTCCGCGCCCACCCGGACCTCGGCGTCCAGCCGGGACGCCGTACGGTCGCGGGGGGAGCGGGAGACACGCTTGATGACGACCAGCGTGCGCGACGGGTGCTCGTGCGAGGCGTCGCTGCCCGCCTTCAGGGCGTCGTACGCGTTCTCCTCGTCGGTGACGATGACGAGGGTCAGCACCATGCCCACGGCGGGCGTCCCGATGGCCCGGCGGCCCTGCACCAGCGCCTTGTTGACCTTGGCGGCCGTGGTGTCCGTGAGGTCTATCTTCATGGCCGGCGCCAGCTCCGTCCGTCTCGTGCGAGCATCTCGTCGGCCTCGACGGGCCCCCAGGTGCCCGACTTGTACTGCGCGGGCCTGCCGTGCGTGTCCCAGTACTCCTCGATCGGGTCGAGGATCTTCCAGGACAGCTCGACCTCCTCCGTGCGCGGGAAGAGGTTGGCGTCGCCCAGCAGCACGTCCAGGATCAGCCGCTCGTAGGCCTCCGGGGACGACTCGGTGAAGGACTCGCCGTAGGCGAAGTCCATCGACACGTCCCGGATCTCCATCGAGGTGCCCGGCACCTTGGAGCCGAAGCGGACCGTGATGCCCTCGTCGGGCTGGACGCGGATGACGATCGCGTTCTGGCCCAGCTCCTCCGTCGCCGTGTGGTCGAAGGGGGAGTGCGGGGCCCGCTGGAAGACGACGGCGATCTCGGTGACCCGGCGGCCGAGGCGCTTGCCGGTGCGCAGGTAGAAGGGGACGCCCGCCCAGCGGCGGTTGTCGACCTCGACCTTGACGGCGGCGTAGGTGTCGGTCTTCGACTGGGCGTCGATGCCGTCCTCTTCGAGGTAGCCGATGACCTTCTCGCCGCCCTGCCAGCCGGCCGCGTACTGGCCGCGCACGGTCGACCTGCCCAGGTCCTTCGGGAGCCGGACCGCGCCGAGCACCTTCTCCTTCTCCGCGGCCAGCGCGTCCGCGTCGAAGGAGGCGGGCTCCTCCATGGCGGTCAGCGCCATCAGCTGGAGGAGGTGGTTCTGGATGACGTCACGGGCGGCGCCGATGCCGTCGTAGTAGCCGGCGCGGCCGCCGATGCCGATGTCCTCGGCCATGGTGATCTGCACGTGGTCCACGAAGGACCGGTTCCAGATCGGCTCGAACATGGTGTTGGCGAAGCGCAGCGCAAGTATGTTCTGGACGGTCTCCTTGCCGAGGTAGTGGTCGATCCGGAACACCTGGTCCGGCTCGAACACCTCGTGCACGACCTTGTTGAGCTCCTCGGCCGACTTCAGGTCGTGGCCGAAGGGCTTCTCGATGACCGCGCGCCGCCAGGAGCCGCCGGACTGGTCGGCCAGGCCGTGCTTCTTCAGCTGCTGGATGACCACCGGGAAGGAGCGCGGCGGGACGGACAGGTAGAAGGCGAAGTTGCCGCCCGTGCCCTGCGCCTTGTCCAGCTCCTCGATGGTGGAGCGCAGCCGCTCGAAGGCGTCGTCGTCGTCGAAGGTGCCCTGGACGAAGCGCATCCCCTGGATGAGCTGCTGCCAGACCTCCTCGCGGAACGGGGTGCGGGCGTGTTCCTTGACCGCGTCGTGGACCTCGGCGGCGAAGTCCTCGTGGGCCCACTCGCGGCGGGCGAAGCCGACCAGGGAGAAGCCCGGCGGCAGCAGACCCCGGTTGGCCAGGTCGTACACGGCGGGCATGAGCTTCTTGCGGGAGAGGTCGCCCGTGACGCCGAAGATGACCAGGCCCGACGGCCCCGCGATACGCGGGAGCCGTCGGTCCGCGGGGTCACGAAGCGGGTTCGCTCCGGAACCGGAAAGGAGTGACAAGTGATCAGCCCTCCGAGGGGGCCAGGCGCTCCAGCTCCGCCTGGGTCGACTTGAGCAGGTCGTTCCAGGACGCCTCGAACTTGTCGACGCCCTCGTCCTCCAGGACCTGGACCACGTCGTCGTACGAGATCCCGAGCGCCTCGACGGCGTCGAGGTCGGCGCGGGCCTGCTCGTACGTGCCGGTGATCGTGTCGCCGGTGATCTCGCCGTGGTCCTCGACCGCGAAGAGGGTGGCCTCCGGCATGGTGTTCACCGTGTTCGGCGCCACCAGATCGTCGACGTACATGGTGTCCTTGTACGCCGGGTCCTTCACGCCGGTGGAGGCCCACAGCGGGCGCTGCTTGCGGGCGCCCGCGGACTCCAGCGCGTTCCAGCGGTCGGAGGAGAAGACCTCCTCGTACGCCTGGTAGGCGAGCCGGGCGTTGGCGACGGCGGCCTTGCCGCGCAGCGCCTTCGCCTCGTCGGTGCCGATCCCGTCGAGGCGCTTGTCGATCTCGGTGTCCACCCGGGACACGAAGAACGACGCCACCGAACGGATCTGCGACAGGTCGAGGCCGCGCTCCTTGGCCTTCTCCAGGCCGGTCAGGTAGGCGTCCATGACCTTGCGGTAGCGCTCCAGCGAGAAGATCAGCGTGACGTTGACGCTGATGCCGAGGCCGATGACCTCCGCGATCGCCGGGATGCCCGCCTCGGTGGCCGGGATCTTGATGAGGGTGTTGGGCCGGTCCACCAGCCAGGCCAGCTGCTTGGCCTCGGCGACGGTCGACTTGGTGTTGTGCGCCAGGCGCGGGTCGACCTCGATCGACACCCGGCCGTCCTGGCCGTCGGTCGCGTCGAAGACCGGGCGCAGGATGTCGGCGGCGTCGCGGACGTCCGCCGTGGTGATCATGCGGATGGCCTCTTCGACGGTGACCTTGCGGGCGGCGAGGTCCGAGACCTGCTGGTCGTAGCCGTCGCCCTGGGAGATCGCCTTCTGGAAGATCGTCGGGTTGGTGGTGACGCCCACGACGTGCTGCTGGTCGATCAGCTCGGCGAGGTTGCCGGACGTGATCCGCTTGCGCGACAGGTCGTCCAGCCAGATCGCGACGCCTTCTTCGGAGAGGCGCTTGAGTGCGTCTGTCATGGAATTACATCTCCTACGGGTCGTATGTGAGCGTCAGCGCTGGGCGGCGGCGATGGATTCCCGGGCCTTGTCGGCCACGTTCTCGGCAGTGAAGCCGAACTCCTGGAAGAGCACCTTGCCGTCGGCGGAAGCACCGAAGTGCTCCAGGGAAACGATGCGGCCGGCGTCCCCGACGTACTTGTGCCACGTGAGACCGATGCCGGCCTCGACCGAGACACGAGCCCTGACGGACGGCGGCAGGACGCTGTCCCGGTACCCCTGGTCCTGCTCCTCGAACCACTCCACACACGGCATGGACACGACGCGGGTGGGCACCCCGTCGGCCTCAAGACGCTCGCGCGCCTCGACGGCGACGTGCACCTCGGAGCCGGTGGCGATGAGAATGACCTCCGGGGTCCCGTTCGACGCCTCGAACAGGACGTAACCGCCCTTGACGGTGTCCTCGTTCGGCTCGTACACCGGCACGCCCTGGCGGGTCAGCGCCAGCCCGTGCGGGGCGCCCTTGCCGAACACCTTCGTGTAGCGCCTGAGGATCTCGCGCCAGGCGATCGCGGTCTCGTTGGCGTCCGCCGGGCGGACCACGTTCAGGCCGGGGATGGCGCGCAGCGAGGCGAGGTGCTCGACCGGCTGGTGGGTCGGTCCGTCCTCGCCGAGGCCGATGGAGTCGTGGGTCCACACGTACGTCACCGGCAGGTGCATCAGCGCCGACAGACGCACGGCGTTGCGCATGTAGTCGGAGAAGACGAGGAACGTACCGCCGTAGACACGGGTGTTGCCGTGCAGGGTGATGCCGTTCAGCTCCGCGCCCATCGAGTGCTCGCGGATGCCGAAGTGGATGGTGCGGCCGTAGGGGTCCGCCTCCGGCAGCGGGTTGCCGGCCGGCAGGAACGAGCTGTTCTTGTCGATGGTCGTGTTGTTCGACCCGGCCAGGTCCGCGGAACCGCCCCACAGCTCGGGGATCACCGCACCGAGCGCCTGGAGCACCTTGCCGGAGGCAGCCCGGGTCGCGACGCCCTTGCCGGGCTCGAAGACCGGGATCTTCTCCTCCCAGCCGGTGGGCAGCTCGCCCGCGGCGATCCGGTCGAAGTCGGCGGCACGCTCGGCGTTGTTGTCACGCCACAGCTGGAAGGACTTCTCCCACTCGGCCCTGGCGGCGGCACCGCGCTCCCCGGCCTTGCGGGTGTGCGCGATGACCTCGTCGGCCACGTCGAAGGACTTCTCCGGGTCGAAACCGAGGACGCGCTTGGTGGCCGCGACCTCGTCGTCGCCGAGCGCCGAGCCGTGCGCGGCCTCGGTGTTCTGCGCGTTCGGGGCGGGCCAGGCGATGATCGAGCGCATCGCGATGAACGACGGCCGGTCCGTGACCGCCTTCGCGGCCTCGATCGCGTTGTAGATGGCGTGCGGGTCCAGGTCGCCGTCCGGCTTGGGGGCGATGCGCTGCACGTGCCAGCCGTACGCCTCGTACCGCTTGACGGTGTCCTCGGAGACGGCCGTCTCCGTGTCGCCCTCGATCGAGATGTGGTTGTCGTCCCACAGCAGGATCAGGTTGCCGAGCTTCTGGTGCCCGGCCATCGAGGACGCCTCGGCGGAGATGCCCTCCTGCAGGCAGCCGTCACCGGCGATGCAGAAGATGTAGTGGTCGAACGGCGACTCGCCCTGCGGCGCCTCGGGGTCGAACAGGCCGCGCTCGTAGCGGGCGGCCATGGCCATGCCCACCGCGTTGGCGACACCCTGGCCCAGCGGCCCCGTGGTGGTCTCCACGCCCCGGGTGTGGCCGTACTCCGGGTGGCCCGGGGTCTTGGAGCCCCAGGTGCGGAAGGCTTCGAGGTCCTCCAGCTCCAGGCCGAAGCCGGCCAGGTAGAGCTGCGTGTAGAGGGTCAGCGACGAGTGACCTGCGGACAGCACGAAGCGGTCGCGGCCCACCCAGTCGGGGTCGGACGGGTCGTGCCGCATCACCTTCTGGAAGAGGGTGTACGCGGCCGGCGCCAGGCTCATCGCCGTACCCGGATGGCCGTTGCCGACCTTCTGTACGGCATCGGCGGCCAGGACGCGGGCGGTGTCTACGGCCCGCTGGTCCAACTCGGTCCAGTCGAGGTCTGTGGTGGTCGGCTTGGTGCTCACCCTGAGTCAGGGCTCCTCTCCACATGTTCGGATACCGGTCCACGGGCACACGCCCACACCGGCTGCCGGTGTACCGGGTGCCCACCGGCCGCTGTCGAGCCTACCCCCGTAAGGACGTGCATTTTTTCGAGTGTTTACAGACTGCCGGGCCTCGCGGGGATCTGCCTCCCGACTGGCCGGGAAGGCGTGTCGGCACACGAATGCAGGTGAATACGGAGCCGCTCATCTGACTGCTCAATCGAGCCACCCCACCCCTCTGTCGAGTCCCCCGCCAACACGACCCCACCCCCGCGAAGATCGGGGTATGGGCAACGTCTAAAGTGGCGTGGTACGCGCGAGCCTTCACCGTCAGTTCACACGGCGGGCTCGCTGGGAGTCTCTGTCAGGGGTGTGCGTGACGGCCGTCGAATCCCGTCCAGCGGGGGTACTCGGTGCGAGCGAGAGCCCGAGTCACCGGCCGTTCGGGGCCCGTGTCAAAGCTTTCGTGGCGCTGACCAAGCCACGGATCATCGAGCTGCTGCTCATCACCACCGTTCCGGTGATGTTCCTGGCTCAGCAGGGCGTGCCCGACCTGACGCTGGTGCTGCTCACCTGCGTGGGCGGTTATCTCTCCGCGGGCGGCGCGAACGCGCTGAACATGTACATCGACCGGGACATCGACGCGCTGATGGACCGCACCTCGCAGCGGCCCCTGGTGACCGGCATGGTCAGCCCGCGCGAGTGCCTCGCCTTCGGCATCACCCTGGCGGTCGTCTCCACGCTGTTGTTCGGTTTCACCGTCAACTGGCTGAGCGCCTGGCTGTCACTCGGAGCGCTCCTCTTCTACGTCGTCGTCTACACGATGATCCTCAAGCGCCGTACCTCGCAGAACATCGTCTGGGGCGGTATCGCGGGCTGTCTGCCGGTGCTGATCGGCTGGTCGGCCGTCACGAACTCCATGTCGTGGGCGCCGATCATCCTGTTCCTCGTCATGTTCTTCTGGACGCCGCCGCACTACTGGCCGCTGTCCATGAAGGTGAAGGACGACTACGCGCGCGTGGGCGTGCCGATGCTGCCGGTGGTCGCCTCCAACAAGGTGGTCGCCAAGCAGATCGTCATCTACAGCTGGGTGATGGTCGCCGTCTCCCTGCTCCTCACCCCGCTCGGCTACACCGGCTGGTTCTACACGCTGGTCGCGCTGGTGGCGGGCGGCTGGTGGCTGTGGGAGGCGCACGCCCTGCAGAACCGTGCCAAGGCAGAGGTGACGGGCGGGAAGCTCAAGGAGATGCGGCTGTTCCACTGGTCCATCACCTACGTCTCGCTGCTCTTCGTGGCCGTGGCGGTCGACCCCTTCCTGAGGTAAGGGTCACTCGGCCCTTCCGTCGCCAATCGATCTACCCGTCGGTAGCATCCTGTCCATGGCAGACACGGAGCAGGTGGACAAGAAGGCCGAGCGCAAGGTCGCGCGCCTCGCCCAGCAGATCGGCACCTTCGCCAGGGCCCACGGCGGCGCCGAGGGCCAGGTGGCCTACATCGGCGAACGCGGCGCCCGCATCGTCCTCGTCGGCGAGGACGGCGGCTGGGGCGACCTGGTGGCCCCGACGTACGAGATCGCCGAGCAGGCGGTCGCCAAGTCCGGCATCACCGCCCACGAGTCCTTCGACGGCGACCTCGCGGCGAAGGTGACGACGGGCCCGTACGAGTGGAAGCGCATGGCGGGCATCCAGATCGGCGGCTGATTCGACGCTCGCGGGTGAGCGCCCCGTCAGGGGCGCGAGCAACTGCGCGACAAGCCACCCCCGGCCCGCAGCCGCCCTCGACCCGTACTCCCGAGCTGAACCGCGACTTCGATCCCGTTCACCCGTTAAGACGGTTAAGCAACCGTCGTCCACGGGGAGCCCGGATGATCGACACGCCGTCCCTGGTGGACCAGTACTGCCACGGAGTGCTCCGCACCGAGCTGGGCCTGGGCACCTTCGAGGCCCAGCTCGCCCGCACCGAAGGCCCCCCCGCCCCCGGCACCACCCTCTTCGACACCCAGACCGGTTTCGCGGTACGCCGCTGGTGCCCCCCGCTCCTCGGCCTGGAACCCCACTGTCCGCCCGCCCGCTACCTGGCCCGGCGCCGCGAACTCGGCGTCCTGGAGGCCGGCCGCCGGCTCCTGCGCGGCAGCGGCATCACCACCTACCTCGTCGACACCGGCCTCCCCGGCGACCTCACCGGCCCCACCGAGATGGCCTCCACCGGCGACGCGGAGGCCCGTGAGATCGTCCGCCTGGAACTCCTCGCCGAACAGGTCGCGGACACCTCGGGAACCGTCGAGTCGTTCCTCGCCAACCTGGCCGATTCGGTGCACGGCGCGGCGGCGAACGCGGTCGCCTTCACCTCGGTCGCGGGCCTGCGGCACGGCCTGGCCCTGGCCCCCGAGCCGCCCGGTCCCGGCGAGGTGCGCGGTGCCGCGGGCCGCTGGCTGGCGGCCCGCCGGGTCGGCGGTGAACTGTCCGACCCGGTCCTCCTGCGCCACCTGCTGTGGATCGCGGTGGCCTCCGGTCTGCCCCTGCAACTGCACGCGGGCCTCGCCGAGCCCGGCGCCCGGATCGACCGTACGGATCCGGTGCTGCTCACGGACTTCGTCCGGGCCACCGCGGGCCTCGGCACCGACCTGATCCTGCTGCACGGCTACCCCTACCACCGGCACGCGGCCCATCTGGCCGGGGTCTTCCCGCACGTCTTCGCCGACTCGGGCGCGGCCCTGGTCCGCACCGGGGCCCGGGCCGCCACGATCCTCGCCGAGATCCTCGAACTCGCCCCGTTCGGCAAGATCCTGTTCTCCAGCGGCGCGCACGGCCTGCCGGAACTCCACGTCGTCGGCGCCCGCCTCTTCCGCGAGTCCCTCGCCCGCGTCCTCGGCGCCTGGGTCGCCGAGGGCGCCTGGTCGCCGGCCGACGCCCAGCGTGTGGCCGGGCTGATCGCGGCGGGGAACGCACGCCGGGTCTACGGACTGCGGTGAGCCGTGCCCCGGGACGGCTCCGGGACTACTCTGCGCGGGCGGCCGCCGCGCCCACCGCGTCGTACGACTGGGCGGGCAGCTCGGCGGTGGCCTCGGCGCGTTCCCGCAGGGACAGCAGGACCCGCAGGACACCGATCCACACCAGGCAGGAGCCGAACATGTGGAGGCCCACCAGGACCGTGGGCAGGTGGGTGAAGTACTGGACGTAACCGATCACGCCCTGCCCGAGCAGGATCAGGAACAGCTCGCGGACCCGGTCGCGCGGACCGCGGGGCGCGTCGACGCCCTTGAGGAAGAACCACAGCGCGAAGGTCAGCGACACCACGATCCAGGCGAACACCGCGTGCAGTTCCGCGACGCCCGACCAGCTGACGTCGATGCGCTCGACCTCGCCGGAGTCGCCCGGGTGCGGTCCGGCACCGGTCACCACCGTGCCCGCGGCGATGAGCAGCAGCGACACGGCCACCAGCGCCCACACCAGCTGCCGCACGGCCTTGCCGACCAGCGGGCGCGGCTCCCCGTCGCCCTCGCGGGTGCGCTGCCACATCACCGCGGCGACCGTGATGAGGGCCGTCGCCAGCAGGAAGTGGGCGGCGACGGTGTAGGGGTTGAGGCCGACGAGCACCACGATGCCGCCGAGGATCGCGTTGCCCATCACGATCCAGAACTGCGCCCAGCCCAGCCGGGTCAGGCTGCGCCGGTACGGCTTCTCGGACCGGGCGGCGATGATCGCCCAGCCGACCGCCGCGCACAGCACGTAGGTCAGCATGCGGTTCGTGAACTCGATGGCGCTGTGGTAGCTCAGCGCGGTCGTCGGGGTCAGCGAGCCGTCGGTGCACTCGGGCCAGGTCGGGCAGCCGAGGCCGGAGCCGGTGAGCCGCACCGCACCCCCGGTGACCACGATGACCACCGACATGACGAGCGCGGTGAGGGCGGCCCGCCGGACCGTCCGGGGATCCGGGGTCCAGCGGTCGGCGATGAAGGCGAGCGGGTTGCGCAGGGCCGCAACGACATCGGTGGGGGTCAGCTTTGGCACGAGCACCATGGTAGGGGGCCGCTTGTGCATGCGTTCACGAGGGTCACTCCCAGCGGAAGAAGCGTCCCGCCGCGGCCAGCGCCAGCACCGCCCACACCCCAAGGATCCCCAGGTCGCCCCAGGGCGTCCCGGCACCGTGCTGCAGCACGTCCCGCAGGCCGTCCGAGAGGGCGGAGACGGGCAGCAGGCCGAGCACCGACTGGGCGCCGCCGAACTTGTCCAGCGGGATGACGACCCCGCCGCCCACCAGCAGCAGCAGGAAGACCAGGTTGGCGGCCGCCAGGGTGGCCTCCGCCTTGAGGGTGCCCGCCATCAGCAGGCCCAGGCCGGAGAACGCGGCCGTGCCGAGGACCAGGAGGAGCAGGACCGCGAGCGGGTTGCCGTGCGGGGACCAGCCGAGGGCGAAGGCGATCACCGTCAGCAGGATCACCTGGAGGATCTCGGTGACCAGGACCGACGCCGTCTTCGCCGCCATCAGGCCCCAGCGGGGGAGCGGCGAGGAGGCGAGCCGCTTCAGGACGCCGTACCGGCGTTCGAAGCCCGTGGCGATGGCCTGGCCGGTGAAGGCCGTGGACATGACGGCCAGGGCGAGGATCCCGGGGGCGAGGAAGTCGACCGACTTCCCGGCGCCGGTGTCGACGATGTCCACCGAGCTGAACAGGACCAGCAGGAGGGTCGGGATGACGACGGTCAGCAGCAGCTGCTCGCCGTTGCGCAGCAGCATCCGCGTCTCCAGGGCGGCCTGCGCCGCGATCATGCGGGGCAGCGGGGCGGCGCCCGGCCGGGGGGCGTAGGTACCCGTCGCGGTGGTCATGAGCGCAGCTCCTTGCCGGTCAGTTCGAGGAAGACGTCCTCCAGGGTGTGGCGTTCCACCGAGATCCGGTCCGGCATCACCCCGTGCTGGGCGCACCACGACGTCACCGTGGCCAGCAGCTGCGGATCGACCTTGCCCGTGACCCGGTACGACCCCGGGGTCAGTTCGGCCGCGGTCGAGTCCGCCGGGAGCGCCTTGAGCAGGGAGCCCACGTCGAGTCCGGGGCGGCCGGCGAACCGCAGCGTGTTCTCGGCGCCGCCCCTGCACAGCTCCTCGGGGGAGCCCTGGGCGATCACCCGGCCGGCGTCGATGACGGCGACGTCGTCGGCCAGCTGCTCGGCCTCCTCCATGTAGTGCGTGGTGAGGATGACCGAGACGCCGTCGGTGCGCAGGTCCCGCACCAGGTCCCAGGTGGCGCGGCGGGCCTGCGGGTCGAGCCCGGCGGTCGGTTCGTCGAGGAAGACCAGTTCCGGGCGGCCGACCACGGCCATGGCGAGCGCCAGGCGCTGCTGCTGGCCGCCGGAGAGCCGGCGGTACGAGGTCCGGCCGCAGCTGCCCAGGCCCAGCCGCTCCATCAGCGCGTCCACGTCCAGCGGGTGCGCGTGCAGCTTGGCCACGTGCCGCAGCATCTCGTCGGCGCGCGCGCCCGAGTAGACACCGCCGGACTGGAGCATGACTCCGACTCTGGGGCGCAGCTCGGCGGACTGCCGTACGGGATCGAGGCCCAGGACGCGCACCGAGCCGGAATCCGGTCTCCGGTACCCCTCGCAGGTCTCGATCGTCGTCGTCTTGCCCGCTCCGTTGGGGCCGAGCACGGCGGTCACGCCCGGGCGGGCCACCAGGTCGAGGCCGTCCACGGCGGTCTTCGTGCCGTACCGCTTCACCAGGTCCCGCACCTGGACCACGGGCTCACTTCGCATGGTGACAGAGTCTAAGGACGTCTCCCGTCACCCGGACGGCCGGGTACTGGATCTCCTCCTCACGGGGCCGGTGCACGGCCAGCCACCGCTCGGCGTAGGCGACCGCGTCCGCCACCGGGAAGAGCCGCGCCCCGGCGGCGCCGACCGTGCCGCGCAGGACCACCGGGCGGTCGCGTTCGAAGTCCTGGCCCAGCTCCTCGAAGCGGTCCGAGGTGATCGACACCTCGGTCACCTCCTCCCAGCCGCCGCCCGTGGCGGGCCGCCCGACCCGGACCCGAGGGGCGGGGATCCGGTACTCGGCGAGGTGGAAGGCGGTGCAGGTGTCATAGCCGGTGCCGAGCATCAGCACGCGCGCGTGCAGCGCCTCCAGCCGGGCCAGCGGGCTGTGCTCGCCGAGCCGGCAGTCGGGGGCGTGGCCGTCGAGGATCCGGGCGGCGCGCGGACCGACGGCGGCGAAGGAGGTCTGCGGGTGCGCGCTGCGCACGGCGCCCGGCCAGTTCCGCACGGTTTCCGGGATCACCCCGACCCCGCGCGAGGGCGTGGTCCGGGGGTCGTACGCGGGCATGGTCGCGCGGATCCGCGGCCACCAGTCCTCGGGCACCGGCGGGTCGCGCCACAGCGCCGGGTCGGAGAGATCGCCGGTCTGGGTGGGGACCACCAGGGTGCCGTCCGGGCCGAGGGCGTCGAGGAGCGCCTGGACGGCGGCCACCGGTCCGCCGTTGACCCAGCCGAGCGAGCTGAGCGAGGTGTGGGCCAGGAGGACCTCGCCGGGCCGGACGCCGAGCGCGCGCAGCTGCTCGGTGAGGCTGTCCCGGGTGACAAGGGGGCCGGTCGGAGGGGGTGTGGGCATGGTTCGCGAGTGTTCCGGAGGAGGGCCGTGGCGCGCCACCGGTTTGGCCGAGGACGATCGATCAAAGATCGTTTCCGCAGGTCGGATTAGGTAGACCTAAGTGACGCAGGGCACCGCGCCGTCGCCCGGACGCGGCTTGCCTGCCCCTGAGGAATTACGCAACAATGGCGTTGTGAAAAACGTCGGCGAGGCTCGGGAGACCCCCATGGGGGCCCCGCAGGAAGAGCTCGCGACCGGTGAGCGCTCGACGCGCAACCGGGTCGCGCGGTCGATCCTGGACCACGGCCCGTCGACCGTCACCGAGCTGGCCGGGCGCCTGGGGCTGACCCCGGCGGCCGTGCGCCGGCATCTGGACGCACTGGTCGCCGACGACGTCGTCGAGGCGCGCGAGCAGCGGGTGTACGGCACGCGGACGCGCGGCCGGCCCGCCAAGGTCTTCGCCCTCACCGACTGCGGCCGCGACGCCTTCGACCAGTCGTACGACAAGCTCGCCGCCGACGCGCTGCGCTGGATCGCCGAGCGGGAGGGCGGCCAGGAGGCGGTCGCCGCCTTCGCGCGAGCCCGGATCACCGCCCAGGCGAGCGTCTACCGCAGGGCGATCGAGGGCGTGAGCCCCGACAAGCGCGCCGAAGCGCTGGCCAAGGCCCTGAGCCAGGACGGGTACGCTGCAACGGCGCGCAGCGCACCGGTCGGCGAACAGCTGTGCCAGCACCACTGCCCGGTCGCCCACGTCGCGGAGCAGTTCCCCCAGCTGTGCGAGGCGGAGACGGAGATCTTCGCCGAGCTGCTCGGAACCCACGTCCAGCGGCTGGCGACCATCGCGCACGGCGACGGCGTCTGCACGACGTTCATCCCCAAGACCACGACTTCCACTGACGCATCTGCAAGCACGGCCGGGAGGAACCCCGCATGACTCTCCCCACGGAGACTGCCCACCCTGAGCTCGAAGGCCTGGGCAAGTACGAATACGGCTGGGCCGACTCCGACGTGGCCGGTGCCTCCGCCAGGCGTGGCCTCAGCGAGGAGGTCGTCCTCGACATCTCCGGCAAGAAGTCCGAGCCGGAGTGGATGGCCAAGCTGCGTCTCAAGGGCCTGAAGCTCTTCGAGAAGAAGCCCATGCCGAACTGGGGCTCCGACCTCTCCGGCATCGACTTCGACAACATCAAGTACTTCGTGCGCTCCACGGAGAAGCAGGCGGAGTCCTGGGAGGACCTGCCCGAGGACATCAAGAACACCTACGACAAGCTGGGCATCCCGGAGGCGGAGAAGCAGCGCCTGGTCGCCGGTGTCGCCGCCCAGTACGAGTCGGAGGTCGTCTACCACCAGATCCGCGAGGACCTGGAGGAGCAGGGCGTCATCTTCCTCGACACCGACACCGCCCTGAAGGAGCACCCGGAGCTCTTCAAGGAGTACTTCGGCACCGTCATCCCGGCCGGCGACAACAAGTTCGCCGCGCTGAACACGGCCGTGTGGTCCGGCGGCTCCTTCATCTACGTGCCGAAGGGCGTGCACGTCGAGATCCCGCTCCAGGCCTACTTCCGCATCAACACGGAGAACATGGGCCAGTTCGAGCGGACCCTGATCATCGTCGACGAGGGCGCCTACGTGCACTACGTCGAGGGCTGTACCGCCCCGATCTACAAGTCGGACTCGCTGCACTCCGCGGTCGTCGAGATCATCGTCAAGAAGAACGCCCGCTGCCGCTACACGACCATCCAGAACTGGTCGAACAACGTCTACAACCTGGTCACCAAGCGCGCCGTCGCCTACGAGGGCGCCACCATGGAGTGGGTCGACGGCAACATCGGCTCCAAGGTGACGATGAAGTACCCGGCCGTCTACCTGATGGGCGAGCACGCCAAGGGCGAGACCCTCTCCATCGCCTTCGCGGGCGAGGGCCAGCACCAGGACGCCGGCGCCAAGATGGTCCACATGGCCCCGAACACCTCCTCCAACATCGTCTCCAAGTCGGTGGCGCGGGGCGGTGGCCGTACCTCCTACCGCGGTCTCATCGAGATCGGCGAGGGCGCCCCGGGCTCCAAGTCGAACGTGCTGTGCGACGCGCTGCTCGTCGACACCATCTCCCGCTCGGACACCTACCCGTACGTCGACGTCCGCGAGGACGACGTGTCCATGGGCCACGAGGCGACCGTCTCCAAGGTCTCCGAGGACCAGCTCTTCTACCTGATGAGCCGCGGCCTGAGCGAGGACGAGGCGATGGCGATGATCGTGCGCGGCTTCGTCGAGCCGATCGCCAAGGAGCTGCCGATGGAGTACGCCCTCGAACTCAACCGGCTGATCGAGCTCCAGATGGAAGGCGCGGTCGGCTGACGCCGTCCCCCTCCCGTCAAGCCACTTTTACGCAAGAAAGCGAGCAGACCGACAGCCATGGCTGAGGCTCAGAACACCCCGGTGGGCTCCACCACCGCCGGCGCCATCGCGGTGGCCGCCGAGTCGACCGTCGCCACGCGCATGAGCGCGCCGCCGTCCTTCGACGTCGCGGACTTCCCGGTCCCGCACGGCCGGGAGGAGGAGTGGCGGTTCACCCCGCTGGAGCGCCTGCGCGGGCTGCACGACGGCACCGCCGTCGCCACCGGCGAGGGCGTCAAGGTGGCCGTCGAGGCCCCCGAGGGTGTCACCGTCGAGACCGTCGACCGTGGCGACCCGCGGCTCGGCAGGGCCGGCACCCCGGTGGACCGCGTCGCCGCCCAGGCGTACTCGGCGTTCGAGAAGGCCGGCGTGGTCACCGTCCCCAAGGAGACGGTGCTCACCGAGCCGATCCGGATCGCCGTGCACGGCGAGGGCGGTACCGCCTTCGGCCACCAGGTGATCGAGCTGGGCGCCTTCGCCGAGGCCGTCGTCGTCATCGACCACACCGGTGACGCGGTGCTCGCCGCCAACGTCGACTACCTGCTCGGCGACGGCGCGAAGCTGACCGTCGTCTCCGTCCAGGACTGGGACGACAAGGCCGTGCACGTCGCCCAGCACAACGCCCTGGTCGGCCGGGACGCCACGCTCAAGTCCGTGGTCGTCACCTTCGGCGGCGACGTCGTACGACTGCACCCGCGCGTGTCCTACGCGGGCCCCGGTGGCGAGGCCGAGCTCTACGGCCTGTACTTCACCGACGCCGGCCAGCACCAGGAGCACCGCCTGCTGGTCGACCACAACGCCCCGCACTGCAAGTCCAACGTCGCCTACAAGGGCGCGCTCCAGGGCGAGCAGGCGCACGCCGTCTGGATCGGTGACGTCCTCATCGAGGCCAGGGCCGAGGGCACCGACACCTACGAGATGAACCGCAACCTGGTCCTCACGGACGGCGCGCGCGTCGACTCGGTGCCGAACCTGGAGATCGAGACCGGTGAGATCGTCGGCGCCGGCCACGCCTCCGCCACCGGCCGCTTCGACGACGAGCAGCTCTTCTACCTGATGGCCCGCGGCATCCCGGAGCACGAGGCCCGCCGCCTCGTCGTCCGTGGCTTCTTCGCCGAACTGGTTCAGCAGATCGGTGTCGCCGACATCGAGGAGCGCCTGCTCGCCAAGATCGAGGAGGAGCTGGAGGCCTCGGTCGCATGACAGCCCCCACCGCGTTCGTGCGCGTCTGCGGACTGAGCGAGCTGGAGGAGGACACCCCGAAGCGGGTGGAACTCGACGGCACGCCGGTCTCGGTCGTCCGCACCGAGGGAGAGGTGTTCGCGATCCACGACATCTGCTCCCACGCCAACGTCTCGCTCTCCGAGGGCGAGGTGGAGGACTGCCAGATCGAGTGCTGGCTGCACGGCTCCAGCTTCGACCTGCGCACCGGCAAGCCGTCCGGCCTCCCGGCCACGCGCCCCGTCCCCGTATACCCCGTAAAGATCGAAGGGGACGACGTGCTCGTCTCCCTCACCCAGGAGTCCTGAGGCAATCCATGGCAACGCTTGAAATCCGAGACCTGCACGTCACCGTCGAGGCCGACAACGCCACGAAGGAGATCCTCAAGGGCGTCGACCTCACCGTGAAGCAGGGCGAGACGCACGCCATCATGGGCCCCAACGGCTCCGGCAAGTCGACCCTCGCCTACTCGCTGGCCGGTCACCCCAAGTACACGATCACCGGCGGCACCGTGCTGCTCGACGGCGAGGACGTCCTGGAGATGTCCGTCGACGAGCGCGCCCGCGCGGGCCTGTTCCTGGCGATGCAGTACCCGGTCGAGGTCCCCGGCGTCTCGGTCTCCAACTTCCTGCGCACCTCCGCCACCGCCATCCGCGGCGAGGCCCCCAAGCTGCGCACCTGGGTGAAGGAGGTCCGCGAGGCCATGGAGCGCCTCAGCATCGACCCCTCCTTCGCCGAGCGCAACGTGAACGAGGGCTTCTCCGGCGGTGAGAAGAAGCGCCACGAGATCCTCCAGCTCGAACTGCTCAAGCCGAAGGTCGCGATCCTCGACGAGACCGACTCCGGCCTCGACGTCGACGCCCTCCGCATCGTCTCCGAGGGCGTCAACCGCGTCCGCGAGACCGGCGAGGTCGGCACCCTGCTGATCACGCACTACACGCGCATCCTGCGCTACATCAAGCCCGACCACGTGCACGTGTTCGCCGGTGGCCGGATCGTCGAGTCCGGCGGTCCCGAGCTGGCCGACAAGCTGGAGAACGAGGGCTACGAGGCTTACACGAAGGGCGGCGCATCCGAGTGACACAGTTGCCGGGCCTCCTCGACACCGAGGCGATCCGCAAGGACTTCCCGATCCTGGACCGGCTGGTCCACGACGACCGGAAGCTCGTCTACCTGGACAACGCGGCGACCTCGCAGAAGCCGCGCCAGGTGCTGGACGCCCTGAGCGAGTACTACGAGCGCTACAACGCCAACGTCCACCGCGGTGTGCATGTGCTCGCCGAGGAGGCCACGGCGCTGTACGAGGGCGCGCGCGACAAGGTCGCCGAGTTCATCAACGCGCCCAGCCGCGACGAGGTGATCTTCACCAAGAACGCCTCCGAGTCGCTGAACCTCGTGGCCAACATGCTGGGCTGGGCCGACGAGCCCTACCGGGTGGACCACGAGACCGAGATCGTCATCACGGAGATGGAGCACCACTCCAACATCGTGCCGTGGCAGCTGCTCGCGCAGCGCACGGGCGCGAAACTGAAGTGGTTCGGCCTCACCGACGACGGCCGTCTCGACCTGTCCAACATCAACGAGGTCATCACGGAGAAGACGAAGATCGTCTCCTTCGTGCTGGTGTCGAACATCCTGGGCACGGTCAACCCGGTCGAGACGATAATCCGGCGCGCGCAGGAGGTCGGCGCGCTGGTCTGCATCGACGCCTCCCAGGCCGCCCCGCACATGCCGCTGGACGTGCAGGCCCTCCAGGCCGACTTCGTGGCCTTCACCGGCCACAAGATGTGCGGCCCGACCGGCATCGGCGTCCTGTGGGGCCGCCAGGAGCTGCTCGAGGACCTGCCCCCGTTCCTCGGCGGCGGCGAGATGATCGAGACGGTGTCGATGCACTCCTCGACCTACGCTCCGGCCCCCCACAAGTTCGAGGCGGGCACCCCCCCGGTCGCCCAGGCGGTCGGTCTCGGCGCGGCGATCGACTACCTGAACGCCATCGGCATGGACAAGATCCTCGCCCATGAGCACGCGCTGACGGAGTACGCGGTCAAGCGTCTCACCGAGGTTCCCGAGCTGAAGATCATCGGTCCCGCCACGGCCGAGGACCGGGGCGCGGCGATCTCCTTCACACTCGGGGACATCCACCCGCACGACGTGGGCCAGGTCCTCGACGAGCAGGGCATCGCGGTCCGGGTCGGCCACCACTGCGCCCGTCCCGTCTGCCTGCGCTACGGAATTCCTGCGACCACGCGAGCGTCGTTCTATCTGTACTCCACGCCGGCCGAGGTCGACGCTCTGGTCGAGGGCCTGGAGCACGTACGGAACTTCTTCGGCTGAAGGGCGTGAGCTGAAACCGTGAAGCTGGACTCGATGTACCAGGAAGTCATCCTGGACCACTACAAGAACCCGCACGGGCGTGGTCTCAGGGATGGCGACGCCGAGGTGCACCATGTGAACCCGACGTGCGGCGACGAGATCACCCTCCGAGTGAAGTACGACGGCACCACGATCGAGGACGTCTCGTACGAGGGCCAGGGCTGCTCGATCAGCCAGGCGAGCGCCTCCGTACTGAACGAACTCCTCGTGGGCAAGGACCTGGCGGACGCGCAGAAGATCCAGGAGACCTTCCTGGAACTGATGCAGTCCAAGGGCAGGCTGGAGCCCGACGAGGCGATGGAGGACGTCCTGGAGGACGCCGTCGCGTTCGCCGGGGTCTCCAAGTACCCCGCACGGGTCAAGTGCGCCCTCCTGAGCTGGATGGCGTGGAAGGACGCGACGGCCCAGGCGCTGGCTGGCGCGGCCGACGCCGAAAGGAGGACGGCATGAGCGAGACCGTTGAGATGAAGCCCGCCTCGGAGGAGGAACTCCGTGAGGCGCTGTACGACGTCGTCGACCCCGAGCTGGGCATCGACGTCGTCAACCTCGGCCTGATCTACGGCATTCACATCGACGACGCGAACATCGCGACGATCGACATGACCCTGACCTCGGCGGCCTGCCCGCTGACCGACGTCATCGAGGACCAGGCCAAGTCCGCCACGGACGGCCTCGTCAGCGAACTGCGCATCAACTGGGTCTGGATGCCCCCGTGGGGCCCCGACAAGATCACCGACGACGGCCGCGAGCAGCTGCGGGCGCTCGGGTTCAACGTCTGAGATTCCGCCCCCCCCCGCGCGTGAAAGCGGCGGCACCCGGCTCGGGTCGCCGCCGCTTTTCTGCGTCTCAGCTCAGCCCGTCCACCAGGTCGAAGTAGAAGTCCTCGCGGTTGGTGGTGTTGTAGCCGTACGGGTCCAGGTACAGCTGGAAGTTCTTGTGACGCAGGGCGTAATTGGGGTAGTTCACCGACTGGAACAGTACATCGTTCGAGTACCCCGTCCTCTGGGGGCAGAAGGTGGCGTCCTGCTGGAACAGTCCGCTGCCGTCGTTGCGCTCGGCGCGCAGCACGAAGTTCTGGTGGCGCAGGTACAGCCCGTCGTGCGTGGCGAAGGAGTAACAGGAGCTGTTCGCCAGGCCCTTGACCAGCGAGAAAGTGGAGTCCTGCCGGGACTCGGAGCCGCCTGGCTGGTCCAGCTTGACGTAGCTGCCGCTCACGTGCCAGTACCGGTCCGGGTAGTTGACCGAGCGGACTGAGGTGCCGCCTGCGCCGGTCGGCGTACTCGAACCGCCTGAACCGCCGGAGCCGCCGGAGCCGCCCGCGCCGCCGGAACTTCCTCCTGAGGCGGACGACTTGGAGGGCTTCGCGGCGGACGGCGAGGCCTTCGCACCGCCGGTGCCGTGCTTCCCGCCGGTCGCGTCGGGGGACGGGCTGCCGGACACGGAGGCCGACGACATGCCCGAGATGCCCTTCGGCTGGGTGGCTCCGCCCGAGGTCGTCGGCGAGGCGAAGGAGAGCAGCCCGGGGCCGTTGTCGAGGGCCGCGCCGGTGACCGGCGGAGGCGACGCCTGGTCAGTGGTGTGGTGGCTGACGGCTATCGCGGTGACACAGGCGACGACCGTGGCGATCGCCAGTGTTCCGGCCAGCCAGAGTCTTCGGGTCCCGGGAGCCCGGGAGGTGTCGGGACCCCAGCCGTTCTCCCACTGGGGGTGCGGCGGGGGTTGGGGGGTGGTTTCTGGCATGCGCAATTCCTCCAGCGGCGCCAAGGCAGCGGCAGCCGGGGGTGTGAGGGTGAAGTGGGTGAGGTGTGAAGCAAAGGTGGATCACGGAGGTGCACACACTAGTGGAGCCGTGGGGCTGCCGGGAGCCGTTTGGGCGAGCGTTTTCTGTGAGCATTAAACATCTTCGGGTGGCGGCAGGGGAGTTCGTGACCCACCTGTAGCCGACCGCCCCGGAAACCCCAACTGCGTGGCGCATGAAGCTGTTTGAGGGGAGGGCCGGGGTCTCCGGGGTGCCGGGCGGCCGGTTGTGTACGCCTGTACATAACGTTGCGTACACTCGTACACATGGGATACCTGACGCTCGCCGGCGCCATAGCCGCCGAGGTCGCCGCCACGACGGCGATGAAGTACAGCGACGGCTTCAGCCGACTCTGGCCGACGCTGGTGACGGCGTTGGGGTACGTCGTCTCCTTCCTGCTCCTCGCCCAGACCCTGAAGACCGTGTCGATCGGCACGGCGTACGCGATCTGGGCCGGGGTCGGCACCGCGACCATCGCCGTGCTCGGCCTGCTGCTGTTCGGCGAGGGGCTGTCCCTGGTCAAGGTCGCCGGGATCTTGCTGATCGTCGGGGGAGTGGTGGTCCTGAACCTCGGAGGTGCGCACTGATGCCCCGCCGTTACGACCCGGAGCGCCGGCAGCGGATCATCGAGGCGGCGATCCGGGTGGTCGGCGAGAAAGGGCTTGCCGGCCTCAGTCACCGCTCCGTCGCCGCCGCGGCGGACGTCCCGCTCGGTTCCACGACCTACCACTTCCGCACCCTCGACGAGCTCATGGTCGCCGCACTGCGCCAGGCCAGCGAGGGCTTCGCCAAGGTGATCGCCTCGCGCGGGGGCCTCGAGGACCCGCGGACCGACCTGGCGGCGGAACTGGCGGGCTGGCTGGGCGAGTGGCTGGCCGGTGACCGCACCGGCGTCGAGCTGGAGTACGAGCTCTACCTCGCCGCCCTGCGCCGCCCCGCCCTGCGCCCCGTCGCCGCCGAGTGGGCCGACGACCTGGCCCACCGACTCGCCCACCGCACCGACCCGGTCACGGCACGGGCGCTGGTCGCGCTCATGGACGGGATCTGCCTCCAGGTGCTGCTGACGGGGGCGGAGTACGACGAGGGGTACGCCAGGGAGGCCCTGGCGAGGGTGATCGGCCCGCACCGCGCCTAGGTGTTCTGTCCACGGAGGTTGGTGACGCAGTTCTCGGCTGAGAGATCTTGAAATGGGTGAGGGCCTTCTGGCCTGGTGTGGATTGCGACATCTGTA
>NZ_JBEYJU010000122.1:0-22095 GCF_040703965.1 Streptomyces sp. NPDC006655
GCCCGGCCGTCCCTGCGCCAGGTCGCCGACGTCATGGTCCGGCACGCCGATCGCACGCACCGAACGCCGCTCCTTCTCCCACGGAGATCCATCAGAAGGGCCCTGGTGCTGCGAGGTGACGCCATGCCGGTCCCGGCGTCAGCGGCCGCTTCGTGGCCGTGACCTGCGTGCCGTCAGGAACACCAGCGTGCCGCCCGCCAGCAGCAGGACGGCGGTGCCCGCCCGTAGCAGGACCCCGTCCGCGCCCGTGGCCGCGAGCCCGCCGCCGGTCGTCGTCCCGCTCCCGGTTCCCGTCCCGGAACCGGACGGGCTCGCGGTGGCCGGGGCCGACGCGGGCGCGGAGGCGCCGGGCGACGGGCTGGACGTCGCCGAGCCGGTGGCCTTCACCGTGATCGCCGCGGTGTCGTTCGCCGCGTCGTCGTCACGGTTGGGATAGTCGGGGTTCTCCACCGCCTTCACGCTGCCCTGCGCGCCGGGGACGACCCGGTCGATCCGCACCCTGAACTCCTGGGTCACGGAGGCGCCCGGACGGAAGTCCGTGCTGCCGATCTCGCAGGTGTAGCTCTTCGCGCCGGCCTTCCGCGGTGTGCAGTTCCACAGCGGCCCGGGGTCGCCCTGCTCGCCGGGGCCGGGGGCGCCGGTGATGGTGGTGCCGGCGGGCGGGGTCACCACGAAGGTGCCGGAGTTGCGGGCGTCCGTCCACGGGAAGCCCAACCGGCCCGGCCCGGCGTTCCGCACGCCCACGGTGATGCTCACCGTCTCGCCGACCTTGCCCTCGACCGTGTCACCGAGCGCCTGGTAGTCGGCGTGCTGGGTGGTGGCGAAGGTGCCGTACCCGGATCCGGTGAAGCCGGAACCGGAGGCGACTGACTTCAGGCCGAGCGGCGCGCCGGTGCCGGTGTGCGGGAAGCCGGACGGGTCGAAGGAGTCGGGCGCGGTGCCGCCGACCGGCCACACGACGTAGGAGTTGTAGCCGTACATCGTCTCCGCGGCGGCGGTGTAGCGCAGCGGTGCGTCCGTCTCGTAGGCCGAGCCGGGCGCGACCGCGGTGTCGAACCGGCACCAGGCGCCGACCTCGGGCGAGTCCGCGTAGTGGCAGTTGGAGTGGGCGCGGGCGAGGGAGACGCCGTCGGAGTCCTGGACCAGCAGCATCACGCCCTTGCCGGCGGGGGCGGTGCCGGTGTCGGCGAAGGCCGGGGTCCGCTCGAAGACGGCCCCGGGGGCGATGCCCTTCAGTGCCGGGTAGGGCCGGGTGACGAGCTTCGGGCCGCCGACCAGGACGTCCGTCTTCCCCGTCACGGTGGGCGCGTCGGAGGCGGTGGCGGTGTAGGTGATGGCACCGGTGTCGCCCGCCTTGGCGGCGGCGGTGGGCTTCAGGAAGAACGGGTCGATCGACTCCTTGCCCGACAGCGGGCCCACGTCGCACCGGACCTTGAGGGCGCCGGTGCTCACGCAGTCCCCCGTGACCACCATCGTCGCCTTCCCCGCGAGGGACGACGCGTCGACCGCGACCGAGACGCCGTGGGCGTCCCCGCCCGAGGCGGTGATGCCGAGGTCCAGGTTCGGGCCCTCGCCCGCGGTGGGGAGGTAGTAGTTCTCCTGGGCGTCCAGGACGAGCGTCGTTCCGGCGGCATGGGCGGCCGGGCTCACGAACGCCAGGACAGCGGTCGCGCATGCGGCGGCCGCCGCCGTTCGCCATTTTCCACGTAGTGTCAGCACACTACGTGGACACGCCAAGGCTCCGGAAGGTTGCGCCCGAGCGTCCGTCAGCCGAAGAACAGGTGCCGCTCCGGGAACCTGTACTGCCCTCGGGGCGACCGGCCCCGGCCCTAGGTGTCGAGGAACTCGGGGACGAAGATGTCGCTGCTGGTCAGCAGGCGCTGGGAGAGGCCCTGCTCGTGGTGGTAGCGCAGGAAGGTGTCGACCGCCTTGCGGTTCGCGCGCAGGCCGTAGGGCCACCAGTCGTCGCCGAGCAGGGTGCGGTTGCGTTCGAACAGGCTGCTGAACCAGGGGGTCACCAGGCTCATGTGCTGCTTCGAGGCGTCCTCGATGTAGGTGCGTTCGGCCAGTTCCTTGGCCGTGACGAAGGCGCGGTAGACAGAGCGCAGATCCTCACAACGGTGCACCAGCTCCCGGCGGACCGCGACTATGTGCATCGGGGGGAAGATCCCGGTGCGCCGGTAGTAGTCGCGCTCGACGTTCTCGTAGTCGGGGAAGAGCCGGGCGATCTTCGCCGATCCCCGCACCATGGCCTGGGGCACGTCGACCGAGATGAGCGCGTCGATCTGTCCGGACTCGAGCATGGCACCGAGCGTCTGGCCGTCGTCGGCGTGCCGCACGTCCACGCCGTCCGGCACCGGCTGCGGGAGCCAGTCGAAGGACGGGACGGGGTGGTTGGTGCCGCCGATGACCCAGCGGCACTGGTCGACGGTCACGCCGAACTCGTCCGACAGGATGCCTTTGGGCCAGACGCCTGCGTCGTGTCCGAAGAGTGCGAACTCGCCGAGTGTCCTGCCGGCGAGGTCCTGCGGCTTCTCGATCCCCGCCTCGGTGTTCACGAAGACGGCGGAGTGCCGGAAGTTGCGGTTCGGGAAGATCGGCAGCGCCATGAACGGCGCGTCGTCCAGGTCGAAGGTGCGCAGAAAGTAGGTCAGGCCGAGTTCCGCCACGTCGTAGCGGCCTTCGAGCATGTGCCGGAAGAGGTCCGAGACCAGGGGCTCCGTCTCCAGGGTGGCGTCCACCCCGTCGATCTTCACGCGGCCGTCGAAGAGCGCCTCGGTGTGCTCGTACCGGTAGGTGCCGATGGTCAGCTCGCTGCTCATCAAGATCCCCGCTTCCGTGAATGACCTTTCATTTTCACGATGGTCCGGATAGCGTTCCGTGTCAAGATGAATGATCGTTCACTTCGAGGGAGGCCGGCCATGCCGCGCATCACGCCCGAGCGCCGGGAAGCCAGACGTGCGGAGATCGTGGCGGCAGCGCGCCGGTGTTTCGCGCGGGGCGGCTTCCACCAGACCTCGATGCCGGACATCGCCGCCGCGGCCGGTGTTTCTGCGGGTGCCCCCTACCGCTACTTCGCGAGCAAGGAGGAGATCATCCTGGCCATCGCCTCGGACGCCTTCCGGCTGATCTTCGAGCCGATGGAGCGGGTGGCCGTGGCGGCTGACGCCCCTTCCCTGGGCGACCTGGTCGGCGCCTCCCTCCAGGCCCTGAGCGCCGAGACGGTCACGGACGCCGCGGGGCAGGCGGTGCCGGTCGAGGAACTGTTGCAGTGCGTCGTGCAGACCTGGTCGGAGCTGCTGCGCGACGACGGCGTGCACGCCCGCGCCTCGGAGGGTTTCGAAAGGGTCCGTCGCAGCATCGCCGCCGCCCTGCGCCGCGGACAAGCGGCGGGCGCCGTACCCGCCGTGGAGCCGGAGAGCGGCGCACGGGTGCTGATCGGTCTGCTGCACGGATTCCTGCTCCAGCGTGTGGCCTTCGGCCTGACCGACACGGCGGGGTTCGACGACGCCGTCCGGGGGTTGTTCGCGGCATCGCCGCAGCCGCCGGCGCCATGACGGCCACGCCACAGTGGGATCCGCCCGATGGCGTCGGCACCGCTCAGGGCCGGGTGGCCCGGCCGGTGGTCGCACCGGCCGGGCTGTCACCCGGGTCGCGGACATGACCGAGCGCCCGCCCTGCCGCGGGAAGCGGAGGACGGGCGCCACGGAAGGTCACGCGTTCTTGATCGCCGAGATGTCGAAGTTCAGCTTGATCTTGTCGGAGACCAGGACGCCACCGGTCTCCAGCGCCGCGTTCCACGTCACGCCCCAGTCGGAGCGCTTGATCTCGGCCTTGCCCTCGAAGCCGACGCGCTCGTTGCCGAACGGGTCCTTGGCGGCGCCGTTGAACTCCAGGTCGATGGTGACCGGCTTGGTGACACCGAGGATCGTGAGGTCGCCGGTGATGCGGTAGTCCTCGTCACCGAGGGCCTCCGCCTTGGTGGAGCGGAAGGTCATCGTCGGGAACTCGTCCGTCTTGAAGAAGTCCGCCGACTTCAGGTGGCCGTCACGGTCCGGGCTGCCCGTGGTGATGCTGGCCATCTGGATGTCGAGGGAGGCAGTGGACTTCGAGGGGTCCTCGCCGTCCAGGTGCAGCGTGCCCTCGAACTCCTGGAAGCTGCCCTTGACGTTGGTGACCATCGCGTGACGGGCCACGAAGCCGAGCGTGCTGTGGGCCGGGTCGATCGTGTAGTCGCCGGTGAGCGCGGCGAGGTCGGCGGTCGCGCCGGTGGCGGTGTCGTCGTTCTTGCGGCCGAAGATGCTCATGGGGTGCTCCTTGGGGGGACGGGTCGCGCTGATGTTTAACGTTCAACGAACTCAACGAAGCTCACCGTAGACCTATTCCATCCGGCCTTCAACATCATCGGCCTGCGTGTCGTACCCCTCACTCGGCGTAACGCGACGGATGTCGTACGGTGGGGGCCCGGCCGCCGTCCGAGGGGCCCCGTCACTCCCTGGGTGGTATGGAGGGAGCGGGAATGTGAGGCGGCTCTCGGTCGCCCCCTTTGTGTCACCCCTACAACGGCGAAGCCCTCTGAACAGTCGGAACGGCTGCATGTCGGTCAGGTTCTGTTCAGTGCTTCCAGGAAAACGCGCCGGAGACTGTACGGAGTCGACGTCACGCATTCCTGGGTGTCCTTCGTAAGGTCACTACATGACCGTTTTGGAAGAGACGACGGGCGAGCCCACCGGCGAACCGACGGACGCGCGCGGGCGGGTCGCCGAGCTGCACGAGATCCGTGCGGTGGCCGTGGCCGGGCCCAGCGAGAAGGCGACCGAGGCGCAGCACGCCAAGGGCAAGCTGACGGCCCGGGAGCGCATCGAGCTGCTCCTCGACCCGGGTTCCTTCCAGGAGGTCGAGCAGCTGCGCCGGCACCGCGCCGTCGGGTTCGGCCTGGAGGCCAAGAAGCCCTACACCGACGGTGTCATCACCGGCTGGGGCACGGTCGACGGCCGTACGGTCTTCGTCTACGCCCATGACTTCCGGATCTTCGGCGGCGCGCTGGGCGAGGCCCACGCCACCAAGATCCACAAGATCATGGACATGGCCATCGCGGCCGGCGCACCCCTGGTCTCCCTCAACGACGGCGCGGGCGCCCGTATCCAGGAGGGCGTCTCCGCGCTCGCCGGCTACGGCGGCATCTTCCAGCGCAACACGAAGGCCTCGGGTGTCATCCCGCAGATCTCCGTGATGCTCGGCCCGTGCGCGGGCGGCGCTGCCTACAGCCCCGCCCTCACCGACTTCGTCTTCATGGTCCGCGAGACCTCGCAGATGTTCATCACGGGGCCGGACGTCGTCAAGGCGGTCACCGGCGAGGAGATCACTCAGAACGGCCTCGGCGGCGCCGACGTCCACGCGGAGACCTCCGGCGTCTGCCACTTCGCGTACGACGACGAGGAGACCTGCATCGCCGAGGTGCGGTACCTCCTCTCCCTGCTCCCGCAGAACAACCGCGAGAACCCGCCGCGCGTCGAGTCCACGGACCCCGTCGACCGCCGCTCGGACGTCCTCCTCGACCTGGTCCCGGCGGACGGCAACCGGCCGTACGACATGGCCAAGGTCATCGAGGAGATCGTCGACGACGGCGAGTACCTGGAGGTCCACGAGCGCTGGGCGCGGAACATCATCTGCGCGCTGGCCCGGATCGACGGCCAGGTGGTGGGCATCGTCGCCAACCAACCGCAGGTGCTGGCGGGCGTCCTGGACATCGAGGCGAGTGAAAAAGCTGCGCGCTTTGTCCAGATGTGTGACGCTTTCAATGTTCCGATCGTCACCTTCCTGGACGTGCCGGGCTTCCTCCCCGGTGTCGACCAGGAGCACGGCGGGATCATCCGGCACGGCGCGAAGCTGCTCTACGCCTACTGCAACGCGACCGTTCCCCGGATCTCCCTGATCCTGCGCAAGGCGTACGGAGGTGCCTACATCGTCATGGACTCCCAGTCGATCGGTGCCGACCTGACGTACGCCTGGCCGACGAACGAGATCGCGGTGATGGGCGCGGAGGGCGCGGCCAACGTGATCTTCCGCCGGCAGATCGCCTCCGCCGAGGACCCCGAGGCCATGCGGCAGAAGATGGTCAAGGAGTACAAGGCCGAGCTCATGCACCCCTACTACGCGGCCGAGCGCGGCCTGGTCGACGACGTCATCGACCCGGCCGAGACCCGCGAGGTGCTCGCCAGGTCGCTGGCGATGCTGCACACCAAGCACGCCGACCTGCCGTCCCGTAAGCACGGCAACCCCCCGCAGTAATCCTGCGGAAACCTCTCTCACGGAGACTGACACCCATGAACGTGCCTGACATCCGCGTCGAGAAGGGCAACGCCGACCCGGAGGAAGTCGCCGCCATCACGGCGGTCCTCCTGGCCCGCGCGGCCGCCCGGCCGACCGCCGACACCGAGCAGACCCACCGAGGCCGCGCCAAGGCGGGCTGGCGCCGCCTGGAGCGCGAGAACGGCTTCCGCGCCCCCCACAGCTGGCACGGCTAGGCTGCGCCGCCTGACCGACAGTACGTAGGAGAAGGGCCCCTCTTGCCTGAAGAGGGGCCCTTCTCCTGTGTGTGCCAAGGACCGCCGGGCCGGTTCGGCACCGCCGGACGCCGCCGCCGTGGCTCAGCGCCGTCGCGGCGGGAAAGAGAGTTGCCTGCGCCGCGGCTGCGGCAAAAGCTCGGGCCCCTTCATAGGAAGGGGCCCAGGTATGCGCCCCTGAAGGGGCGCTGGGGGTACCCCCGGCCGAAGGCTGGGGGAGGAACTGCGCGACAAGCCACGATCCGCTCGCGGTCGGCGAACGACCGGTCGTGGCAGCCCGGTCGCCGGAACTACCGGAGCCGGGCCATCAGCGCGTGCTCCACGAGAGTGATCAGCGCGCTCTTCGCGTCCGCACGATGCCGCGCGTCCGTCGTGATGATCGGCGTGTCCGGGCCGATCTGGAGCGCCTCGCGGACCTCTTCCGGGTTGTACGGCTGGTTCCCGTCGAAGCCGTTGAGGGCGATGACGAAGGGCAGGCCGCTGTTCTCGAAGTAGTCCACCGCGGGGAAGCAGTCGGCCAGCCGGCGGGTGTCGACCAGCACGATCGCGCCGATGGCGCCGCGCACCAGGTCGTCCCACATGAACCAGAAGCGGTCCTGGCCGGGCGTGCCGAACAGGTACAGGATCAGGTCCTGGTCCAGGGTGATGCGGCCGAAGTCCATGGCGACCGTGGTGGTCGTCTTGTCCCCGGTGTGGGTGAGGTCGTCGATGCCGGCAGACGCGGACGTCATCACGGCCTCTGTGCGCAGCGGATTGATCTCCGAGACGGCGCCGACGAACGTGGTCTTGCCCACGCCGAAGCCGCCCGCCACCACGATCTTCGCGGAGGTGGTGGAGCGGGAAGGACCGCCGCTAGAGCTTGCGAAGTCCACTGAGCACCCTTTCGAGCAGTGTCACGTCTGGCTGGCCGCCGGCGCTCTCGTCGCCGCCGGGCTGATGGATGGCGACCAGGCCCGCCTCCGCCAAGTCGGCGACGAGGATCCTGGCCACGCCGAGTGGGATCGACAGCAGGGCCGAGACCTCGGCCACCGACTTGATCTCCCGGCAGAGGTTGCAGATCCGCTGATGCTCGGGCAGTTGGCCCTGCATCTGGTGCGGCTGCGCGGTGGTGTGCACCAGCGCCTCGATGGCGAGCTGGTACCGCGGGCGGGTCCGGCCACCGGTCATGGCGTACGGACGCACCAAGGGGTTGTTCGAGCCGGAGGCCGGCGCCGCGTCGGGGCGGCGGTTCGGCTGTACCGGCTGGATGCGGGGCGCCGGCGGCTGGTCGTACGGGGACGGACCGGGGCCCTGCGGCGCGTACGGCTGCCGGTGGCTGGGCGTGGAGGGGAAGTTGTACCGGTTCGCGGAACCGTCGCCGCCCTGGCCCTGCGCAGGACCGTACGGCCAGTTGCCGTTATTCGAACCGCCTGGGGGTGTTGCCACTCTCTCTCCTCCTCCGACCGTGCCGGGCACCCATCCCTGTGGAGCCGCGTCCCGAAACCTTACGGCCCCGGGACGCCAAAACGCACCGTCTGACTATTAGTTGAGAAGGCTTCCCTGGAGTTCCGCACGCAGATCCGGGGTAAGAACCGTGCCCGCGCGGTCGACCAAAAGGGCCATCTCGTATCCAACCAGGCCGATATCGGCCTCGGGGTGGGCCAGGACCGCCAGCGAGGAACCATCAGAAATGGACATGATGAACATGAACCCCCGCTCCATCTCCACAACCGTCTGATTCACGCTGCCGCCCTCGAAGATCCGGGAGGCGCCTGCCGTCAGAGACGTCAGACCGGAGGCGACGGCCGCGAGCTGGTCGGCACGGTCGCGGGGGAAGCCTTCGGACATCGCCAGAAGGAGTCCGTCGGCGGAGACCACCACCGTGTGGGACACCCCCGGGGTGTTGTCCACGAAGTTGGTGATCAACCAGTTCAGGTTCTGTGCCGCCTGGCTCATCGGGCTCACACTAACGCTCCTGGTTGTAGGTGCTGTCAGGACCGAAGCCCTGGCCGTTCGTTTCACTGCCTGCGCTGCGTCCGCGCTGGACGCCTCGACGCAGGTTGCTCAGCCTGCCCCGGACGTCCTCCGGGGCGCGGGAGACCTGTGGGCCTCCCTGAGGGGTGCTCGCGGCGGCTCCCTCGACCAGGTTGGCCTTGGGTACCCGCCTCGGCAGACCGGAGGAGGTGACCCCGCCCGCCTTGGGCTTGCGCAGCGCCGAGGCCTGCTGCCAGCGCTCGTCGTTCTGCGACCGCCAGTTGCTCTCGCCCGTCGTCGGCTCCGCGGCCGGGGCCGCCTGAGCGGCCGGTGCCGGAGCCTGCTGCGCGGAGCTCGTGCCGTTCGCGCCGCCCGTGCCGTTCACACCGTTCGTGCCACCGCCCAGGGATCCCCGGCGGGGCAGTCCGGCGTCGGTCATCTGGTGTCCGGCGGCGGGAGCCGTTCCCGGACGGTCGAAGCCTACGCGGTTCCGCTCGTCCACGTCACCGGCCTGCGCCGACTCCGCTTCGGGAGCGTACTGGGCCGGGTAGCCGTTCTGGTAACCGTCCTGCTGCGGCCAGTCGTCCTGGTAGTCCCGTTCGCGGAAGGACCCGAACGCCTCGGGGGCGGCTGCCTCGGCGGCCGCGGGCTCCTCCTGGACCGGTTCCGGATACGTGGGCTCCGGGTAGCCGCCGCCCGACGGGAACGCCCCGGACGAGAACGGGTCGTGCTGCTGCGGCTGACCGCCGCCCTGCGCGTAGAACTGCTCGTCGTACGTGCTCTGCGACTGCTCCTGGTACGACGGCTGCGCGTCGTAGCCCGTCGGCTGCTCCTGGAATCCCGTACCGCTGGTGTCGTAGCCCTGCCGGCCGCTGTCGAACTCGTCGGTGTACGCCGGGATCTCGGCGGTCTCCTGCGGGGCGCCGGGGAGCTGTGCGGCCTGCGGGGGCTGCGCCTGGGCCTCCAGGGCCGCACGGCGCTCCTCGCGCATCAGGGAACGGCCCACGGGGTCGAGGTCCCGGATGTCGTCGGGGACCTCCGCGTAACGGCTGTCGTCGAAGCCGAGCTCGGCCGCGGTGCGCATCGGCTGGAGCTGCGGCTGGGCGAAGTTCTCGGCCTGGAACTGCTGCTCGGGGATGATCTGCGAGACGGTGAACTCGTCGCGGTCCAGCTGCTGTTCGCCACCGCCACCGTGCGTGATCGCGTCCGGCAGCATGACCAGCGAGGTGGTGCCGGCCTGCTCGCCCGAGGGCCGCAGCTGGACCCGGATGCCGTGCCGGTCGGAGAGCCGGCCGACCACGAACAGGCCCATGCGCTGCGAGATCGCGGCGTCCACGGTCGGCGGGTTGGCCAGCTTGTGGTTGATGTCCGCGAAGTCCTCGGCGGTGAGACCGATGCCCTTGTCGTGGATCTCGATCATGATGCGGCCGTCGGGGAGACGGGTCGCGGTGACGCGGACCTTGGTCTGCGGGGAGGAGAACGTGGTCGCGTTCTCCAGGAGCTCCGCGAGCAGGTGCACGAGGTCGGTGACCGCGCGGCCGTGGATCTCGGCCTCCGGGACGCCGGACAGCTCGATGCGCTCGTACTGCTCCACCTCGGAGGAGGCGGCGCGCAGCACGTCGACCAGCGGGACCGGCTGGTCCCAGCGGCGGCCGGGCTCCTCGCCGGCGAGGACCAGGAGGTTCTCGCCGTTGCGGCGCATACGGGTCGCGAGGTGGTCCAGCCGGAAGAGGTTCTCCAGCTGGTCCGGGTCGGCCTCGTTGTTCTCCAGGTCGGTAATCAGGGTCAGCTGGCCCTCGATCAGCGACTGGTTGCGGCGCGACAGGTTGGTGAAGATCGCGTTGATGTTGCCCCGCAGCAGGGCCTGCTCGGCGGCGAGCCGCACGGCCTCGCGGTGGACCTGGTCGAAGGCGCGGGCGACCTCGCCGATCTCGTCCGTCGAGTTGATCGGGATCGGCGCCACCCGGGTGTCGACCCGGCCGGGGTCGGTGCGGGAGAGCTGGTCGACCAGCATCGGCAGGCGCTGCTCGGCGATGCCGAAGGCGGCGTTGCGCAGCTGGCGCATCGAGCGGGACATCTGGCGCGCCACCATGCCGGCCAGGATGAACGCGGCGAGCAGGGCGACCACGACCGCGGCACCGGTGATGAACGCGGAGGTCTTGGCGTCGTCGGCGATGCCGGACGCCTCGCTCACCGCCTTGTCGGCCATGTCCGACTCGATCGTGCGGTAGGCGTTGTACTTGAGGGTGTTCACCGCCCACCAGTTCTCGGCGGTGATCCCCTTGGCCGCCAGCGCCTGCCGGGTGAGGGGGTTGGTGTCCTGGAGCGTCGCCAGCGCCGAGACCATCGTGGTGGTGCTGGACGGCGGGGCCACGTACTTCGGGTCCTTGGCCTTGGCCTGCTGGACCATGGCCGCGCCGTCGGTCTTGATCTTCTGCTCGAGGTCGGTCAGCTTCTGCGCGTCGGCCTCGGTGCCACCGCCGATGTACTCCTCGACGGCGATCCCCTCCAGGTAGGCGTACGAGGAGATGGCGACCCGCTGGGAGGCCAGGTTGCCGGCGTCCGGTCCCGGCTTGACCAGCAGGTGCATACCGATCGAGCGCTCCAGCGACAGTGCCGCCTTGGTGAGCGCGATGGCGTAGACGGTACGGCCGTAGGAGGTGATGTTTCCGGTGCCCAGACCGAGTTCGTTGGCGAACTCCATCAGCGGGTGGGCGATCTGGGTGTATCCCTCTTCGGTCTTCACGCCGGTGAGCTTGGTGGTGTACGCCAGGGCGCGGAGGTTGGTGAGCTGCGGCTCGGCCTCCCGGAACAGTTTCAGACGGCGTTCCAGGCCGGCCTTGTGCGGCATGTTCTGCGCGGCCGCGTCGAAGGCGTCGGCGGCCTTGTCGGTCCGCTGCCGCGCGTCGGTGACGACCTGCTTGTTCTTGTCCAGCAGGATCGGGGCCGCGCTGACGTCACGCTCGTTGTAGAGGGCGTCGCTGTAGGTCAGGGCGGCGCGGACCAGGCGGGCGGTGTTCTCCGCGTCGCGGGCCTGCTGCCAGGTGTCGATGGAGCTCTTCACCTGGAAACCGCCCATGACCAGGCCGACGGCCACGGGTATGAGCAGGATCGCGTTCAGCCTGGTCGGCACCCGCCAGTTCCGCGGGGAGAAGCGGCCGCCGCTCTTCGGGGGTGCGGCCGGTGGTTCCGCGGCTGGCACAGGGGTGGGCGCCGCAGCGCGCGGCGGCGGGGTGAAGTTGCCCCGTGCCGACGGCTCGGGACCGTTCTTGCTTCGCCTCACTCGACCAACAACCTCTCGGCGGCGGGCACCTGTCGTCGTGCCGCAGTCTCTCAGAGCCCGGTGTGTCACAGACCACTACTCAGTACGTCTTTGACTATTGGGCAGTTCAGGCATTCCAGCACGGGGCCCGGCGCAGTTCCAAACAGTGGAAACCGCCGGAGTACGCTGATGTAAGCCCCAGATAAAACGGTCATAAAGAGCGAGCCCCGCCAAAAGGCGGGGCCGTCGTGCGCGCAGCGGTACCGCGCGACCGCGACGCGTGGCGATACCACTGGATTCCTCTGCCGAAACGTTATGAACACCGGAGCCGACCGTGTCAAAGGCCACAGCCGGCTCCGGTTTCCTTACGGCAACCGCCGTACATCACGTCTGATTTGGGTACGCCAGGCCGCTACCGCAGCCGAGCCATGAGCGCGTGCTCGACCAGGGTGATCAGGGCGCTCTTCGCGTCGGCCCGGTGTCGGGCGTCGGTCGTGATGATGGGCGCGTCCGGGCCGATCTGGAGCGCCTCGCGCACCTCTTCGGGCGTGTAGGGCTGGTGCCCGTCGAAGCCGTTGAGCGCGATGACGAACGGCAGACCGCTGTTCTCGAAGTAGTCCACCGCCGGGAAGCAGTCGGCCAGCCGGCGGGTGTCGACCAGCACGACGGCGCCGATGGCACCGCGCACCAGGTCGTCCCACATGAACCAGAAGCGGTCCTGGCCGGGCGTGCCGAACAGGTACAGGATCAGGTCCTGGTCGAGCGTGATGCGGCCGAAGTCCATGGCCACCGTGGTGGTGGTCTTGTCCCCGGTGTGGGTGAGGTCGTCGATGCCCGCCGAGGCGGACGTCATCACGGCCTCCGTGCGCAGCGGGTTGATCTCGGAGACCGCTCCCACGAACGTGGTCTTGCCGACGCCGAAGCCGCCCGCCACCACGATCTTCGCGGAGGTGGTGGCCCGGCCTCCGTCAGAGCTTGCGAAGTCCACTGAGCACCCTTTCGAGCAGCGTCACGTCCGGAGCGCCGCCGTTGTTCTCGTCGCCGCCCGGCTGGTGGATGGCGACCAGGCCGGCCTCGGCGAGGTCGGCCACCAGGATCCGGGCCACACCCAGCGGCATGGCGAGCAGGGCCGAGACCTCGGCCACCGACTTCACCTCACGGCACAGGTGGCAGATGCGCTGGTGCTCAGGGAGCAGCCCCATGAGCGCTGCCGGGTCGGCCGTGGTGCTGATCAGCGCCTCGATGGCGAGCTGGTAGCGCGGCCGGGTCCGGCCGCCGGTCATCGCGTAAGGACGTACCAGCGGCTGGTCGCCCTCGTCCCCGTACGGCTCCGCGTACGGATCATGAGAGGCGGTGGGCGGGGTCATCGTTCCTCCGGGCGGGACAGCAAGTCGGTCGGGCTAGCCGTCTGACGTGGGCCGGTGGGGGGTTTGTGGCGGCCGGACGGTGATTTGGTGAGGCGGGTTGGATCCAGGCTGTCAGTGGAGCAGACTGCCTTGCAGTTCAGCGCGCAGGTCGGGAGTGAGTACCGCGCCCGCACGGTCGACGAGCAGCGCCATCTCGTAGCCGACGAGGCCGATGTCGCACTCCGGGTGGGCCAGCACCGCGAGGGACGAGCCGTCGGAGATGGACATCAGGAAGAGAAAGCCGCGTTCCATCTCGACGACCGTCTGCGCCACGTTGCCGCCCTCGAAGATCCGGGAGGCCCCGGCCGTCAGCGAGGTGAGTCCGGACGCGACGGCCGCCAGCTGGTCGGCACGGTCCCGCGGGAAGCCTTCGGACATCGCCAGAAGGAGACCGTCGGCGGACACGACGACGGTGTGGGACACACCTGGGGTGTTGTCCACGAAGTTGGTGATCAACCAGTTGAGGTTCTGTGCCGCCTGGCTCATCGGACTCAACTAACGCTCCTGCTGGTGAGTGGGGCTCGGGAAGCTGCCGGTCTGCGGGCCGGGTGCGGCCTGCCTGCCCTGCGCGATACCCCGACGGAGATTGGTCAGCCGGCCGCGAACGTCGTCAGGCGAACGCGAGACCTGCGGACCTGCTTGGTGCTGTTGCTGCTGCTGTGCGGTACCCGGGACGAGGTTCGCCCGGGGCACCCGGCGCGGCAGCCCGGAGGTGGTGACGCCGCCCGCGGCCGGCTGCCGTACGCGCTCCGCCTGCCGGACGAGGTCGTCGTTGGGGGAGGGGCGCCAGGAGCTGGTCGCGGGACGCTGGGGGGCCGCGGCCGCGGGGGCCGGCGGCTGTACGGGGACGGGCGGAAGCGGCGCCGAACCGTTGCCGTTGCCCTGGGGGTGCTGCTCCTCCTGGCCGCCGTGGAACCAGTTGGTCTCCAGCGTGTCGTACAGCGGGGTACGACCGTCACCGGGACCGCTCGCCGGGGGCAGCGCCTCCGGCTCCTGGCGGACCGGCGGCACCGGCTGGCGCTGAGAGGTGCCGAAGTCCATGCTGCGGGCGTTGTTCCCCTGGCCGTTGCCGCCCTGGCCGTTGCCCGCGAAGCCGTTCTGGCGACCGGGCAGGGAGTGCTGGCCGGTGGAGCCGCCGTCGAAGGGCGGGGTGGCGAACTGGCCGGTGGAGCCGTTGTCGTAGGCCTGCGGAGCGGCGAACTGGCCGGTGTGCTGGGGGCCGCCCGGCTGACCGGCCGGGGTGCCGAAGACGTCGGACCGGACGAACGACCCGGAGTCCTGCTGGCCGGTCACGTTCGGACGCGGGAAGGAACCGGTGTCCTGCTGGCCGTTCATCCCCTGGCGGGGGAACGCGCCGGTGTTCTGGCCGCCGGGGACGTTGAAGTCCGGGCGCGGGAACTCGCCGGTGGACGACGGGCCCTGCGGGATGGCCGGCATCTGCGAGGTGGCGCCGAGGTCGTGCCGCTCGTCGATGCGGGGCATCGGCGCGGTGTGACCCTGGTCCTGCTCGTCGTGGCCGCGCGGCGTGTCCAGCGAGGCGCGGGAGAGCGGCGGCTGGGCGTTGTCGTCGCTCCAGCTGGGCCGGCCCCCCTGCGGGTTGCCACCGGGCAGCTCGGCCCGCGGACCGCCGCGCGGCGGGAGCTGCGGCTGACGGCCCTGGTCGGAGGGGCTCGCGGCGCGCTGCGGCGGGACCGGGCCGCGGTTGCCGAAGGCGTCCTGGCCGCCGAAGGGATCCTGCGGGTTGCCGAACGCGTCCTGGTTGCCGAAGGCCGCGCCGTTCTGTCGGCCGCCCTGCGGGGCCTGCGGGGCCTGCGGGCCGCGGGCGCCGCCGGGCGCACCGGGACGGTTGCCGTTCGGACCCGTGCCGGGCAGCGCGGCCCGGGGACCCTGGCCCGCGCCGACCTGACCGCGCGGACCGGCACCGGCACCGAGCAGCCCGCCACCGGAGGGCCCGCCGGAACCGAGAGCGCCACCGCGCGAGCCGCCCGGGGCACCGCCGCCGAGCGCCGGGGCGGGGGCACCCGCGCCGAGCGGACCCGGAGCGCCGCCCTGGCCGTTGCCCCGCCGGGCCGCCGCGGCACCGGCCGCGGCCTGCGCGGCGGCCGGACCACCGGTCGACGCCGGGGCGCCGGGCTTGCCGGGAGCGGGCTTCTTGCCGCCCTGGGCGACGTCGACCGGGAGCATGACCAGCGCGGTCGTACCACCGGAGTCGGACGGGCGCAGCTGGATGCGGATGCCGTGCCGCTGGGACAGCCGGCCGACCACGAACAGACCCATGCGGCGGGAGACGGAGACGTCCACGGTGGGCGGCGAGGCGAGCCGCTCGTTGATCGCGGCGAGGTCCTCGGGGGAGAGGCCGATACCGGTGTCGTGGATCTCGATCAGCACCCGGCCGTCGGGCAGCGCGTGACCGGTGACCTTGACCTTGGTCTGCGGGGAGGAGAAGGAGGTCGCGTTCTCGAGCAGCTCGGCGAGCAGGTGCACGAGGTCGTTGACCACGCGGCCGGCGACCTCGGTCGTCGGCACCGCGGCCAGCTCGATCCGCTCGTACTGCTCCACCTCGGACGCGGCGGCGCGGAGCACGTCGACCAGCGGGACCGGACGGGTCCAGCGGCGGCCGGGTTCCTCACCCGCGAGGACGAGGAGGTTCTCACCGTTACGGCGCATACGCGTCGCGAGGTGGTCGAGCTTGAAGAGGGAGGACAGCTGGTCCGGGTCGGCCTCGCGGGACTCCAGTTCGGAGATGAGCGAGAGCTGACGCTGGATGAGGCCCTGGGAACGGCGCGAGAGGTTGGTGAACATCGCGTTGACGTTGCCCCGCAGCAGGGCCTGCTCGGCGGCGAGGCGGACCGCCTCGCGGTGCACGTCGTCGAAGGCCGCGGCCACCTGGCCGATCTCGTCCCGGGAGTGCACACCGACCGACTCCACGGACGTGTCGACGTCCTGCGGGTCGGACTCGGAGAGCTGCTTGACCAGCTCGGGCAGGCGGTCCTGGGCGACCTTGGTGGCGGTCTCCTGGAGGCGGCGCAGCGAGCGGATCATGGACCGGGCCACGATGAAGGCGCCGACCAGCGAGACACCGAGGACGAGCAGGATCAGCGCACCGGAGATGATGGCCGACTGCTCGGAGGAGTTGCGCAGCTCGCGCGCCTTCTGCTCCATGTCCTCGAGCAGCGTGTGCTCGATCTTCTGCATCTGGTCGATCTTGGTCGAGCTGTCGTCCACCCAGTCGCGGTACGACCGCTTGGACAGCTCGTTCAGACCGTTCTGGGCGCCGAGCGCACGCTTGGCGTAGGTGTTGGCGGCCTCGATCGTCGGGTTGTTCTCGTCGATCGGCTTGAGCAGCTCGGCCGCGTTGCCGGTGTAGATCTTCCGGAAGATCGTCAGCTCGGAGGTCTCGCTCGCCTGGGCCGACTCGCCGTAGAGGCGGTCGTTCTCCGAGAGGTCGCCCGCGTTGGTGTTGTTGGCGGGCAGGGCAGCGGCGATGACGGCGCGCTGGACGGACGCGTACTCCTTGGCGGTCGAGAACGCCGCCAGGGCGCGGGTGCGCTGGATCATCTCCGGGTTGCTGGAGGCCTGCGCCATGTCCTGCGAGAGGTCGATCAGCTGGGTGATCAGCCGGTGGTAGGCCTCCACCGTCTGGGTCGAGTTCCGCTGCTGCTGGTAGGCGTCCTTGCGGATCTTCGCCAGGTCGTCCAGCTGGCCGGCCAGGCCGACGAGGCTGTCGCGGACGCCCTGGAGCTGACCGTTCTTGCTCGCGGTGTCGATTTCCTCGGAGGCGTTGAGGAAGTTCTCGCGGGCCCGGTCGGTCTTCTCCTCGAATCCCTTGACCGTCACGCTGTTCGTCGACTGACCGTGCGCCAGCGGACCGGCCGACTGGTCGCGCTCGTCCTGGAGCGCCTGGGCCAGCTCGGTGGCCTGCTTGGTCATGTCCGTCAGCAGCTTGATGTTGTCGAGCTGCTGGATGTCGTCCAGGGACTGGTTGATACGCACCGCGCCCAGCGTCGTGGCCGCGACCACGGGGAGCGCGAGCAGCGACACCAGGCGCGTGGAGATACGCCAGTTGCGCAGGGCTATGCGCGAGCCCGGGTTGGACGACCCCTTCGCGGGCTTGATCGGGGGCGCCGGCGCGGCGGTCGGCTGGGGGCCCGTGGAGCCCGTCGACCCCGAGGAAGCAGACACGGCGGGACGCCCGGAGCGCTCACCGCCGTCACCACCGCCGACCGGGGCCGGGCCCGGGTTCTGGGCGTGCTGGGGCGAGGAACCGCGGTCGGTCCCGCCGTGCGCCTCCGGCTCCGCCGGAGCGCTGCCATCCCTCTTGAAACGTCCCTGCACTAGCGTCGCAACCTCTGGACCAGGCGCCCCTCCGCTGAACGGAGGGACACGGTGTCGGCGTTGTACGGGGAGCGCCCTGAATACGCCCCCTGATTGGTCGTGAGTGTGACCGGCGCTGGCTCCCCCTGTCTCGCCGCCACTCGGCGCTGTGTTGCGCCCCCTGCGCGCCGGCTCGATCCTGCGGCGGTTCCGTGGAATTCCAGCACAGTGCCGGATCTCCAACAAGGGCCGTGGACCGAGCTGTGACCTCCGTGACAGCGTGTGAGTGACACGTTACGAGATGTCTAGGCCGTTCGCGTACATAACGGACGTATGCCTGCCAGTCGCGCCTGCGTCGCCCGTGTCCCAGTCGCCATGATCAGGAGCGGAATGACAGGTTCAGTTCGGCAATGTCCGTTTCGTTGCCGAGAGTTGCCAGTGAGAAATGACCCCTTTGTCCCTACCTTCGTGAGCAAACTCACACGGGGATCAGGGCTAGTTGGCGACTTCCGTCGGGAATTCGATGTTTAGCCTGGCGCTTTACAAGAGGCGACGCTCTGCCAACCCACACACGACGGGGTCCACTGCAACCGTGAAGACGACGATGATGTTCCGCAACATAGCCAACCCCCGGCGCACCACCCTCGCCCACCTGAAGGACGCCGAGGAGCTGGGGACCCCCGCACTGCCCGAGCACTCCCTCGACCTCCCCGCCCAGACCGCCAACCCGCGGCGCACGATCCTCATGGAGGCCCCCGCCGGGACCCCGGTCGCCGAGTAGGACGGGACCGCCCTCCAGTACGGGGCCGAGGCCGCCGTTCACTCAGTCACCTGGGTAATTCCACGGCGGCCGCCCCGCCCCGCGTTAGCCTGGAGCGTCAGACTCCAGCCGGCTCAGTGAGGGGCGCCAGGATCCCGTGCGCATCGCCAGGTTCTCCATCGACGGGAACGTCGCCTTCGGCGCCGTCGAGGGCGACAAGCAGGACGAACTCGTCCTCGACATCATCAAGGGCATTCCGTTCGCCGACTTCGAGCTCTCGGGGACCAAGGTCCCGCTGAGCAAGGTCAGGCTCCTGCCGCCGGTGCTCCCCAACAAGGTCGTGGCCTACGGCCGCAACTACGCGGAGCACGCCAAGGAACTCGGCAACGAGGTCCCGGACGCCCCCTTCGCCTTCTTCAAGCCGTCCACCTCGGTGATCGGCCCCGGGGACGCGATCCAGTACCCCGCCTTCTCCCAGGAGCTCCACCACGAGGCCGAACTGGCCGTGGTCATCGGCCGCATGTGCCGGGAGGTCCCGCGCGAGCGCGCGGCGGACGTCATCTTCGGTTACACCTGCGCCAACGACGTCACCGCCCGTGACGTGCAGAAGCGCGAGAAGCAGTGGGCCCGGGCCAAGGGCTTCGACACCTCCTGCCCGCTCGGCCCCTGGGTGGAGACGGACCTCGACCTCGCCACCGCGTCCGACCTGACGATCCAGCTCACCGTCGACGGCGAACAGCGTCAGCTCGGCCGTACGAGCGAGATGATCCACCCCATCGCGGACCTGATCGTCCACATCACCGAGGCCATGACGCTGCTGCCCGGCGACGTGATCCTCACCGGCACCCCGGCAGGGGTCGGCCCCCTCAACGTCGGCGACGAGGTCGCCGTCACCATCGAAGGCATCGGCACTCTCACCAACAAGGTTGTCAAGCGTGGCTAGCGCATCCGGCTCCCCCGTCCGCGTACGTTTCTGCCCCTCGCCCACCGGTAACCCCCACGTGGGCCTGGTCCGCACCGCCCTGTTCAACTGGGCGTTCGCCCGCCACCACAAGGGCACCCTGGTCTTCCGTATCGAGGACACCGACGCCGCCCGCGACTCCGAGGAGTCGTACCAGCAGCTGCTCGACGCGATGCGCTGGCTGGGCTTCGACTGGGACGAGGGCCCCGAGGTCGGCGGCCCGCACGCGCCGTACCGCCAGTCGCAGCGGATGGACATCTACCAGGACGTCGCGCGGAAGCTTCTCGACGCCGGCCACGCCTACCACTGCTACTGCTCCCAGGAGGAGCTGGACAGCCGCCGCGAGGCCGCCCGCGCCGCCGGCAAGCCGTCCGGCTACGACGGCCACTGCCGCGACCTCACCGCCGAGCAGGTCGAGGCGTACCAGGCCCAGGGCCGTACGCCGATCGTCCGCTTCCGGATGCCCGACGAGGCGATCACCTTCACGGACCTGGTCCGCGGCGAGCTGACCTTCACCCCGGAGAACGTCCCGGACTACGGCATCGTCCGCGCGAACGGCGCCCCGCTCTACACGCTGGTCAACCCGGTTGACGACGCCCTGATGGAGATCACCCACGTCCTGCGCGGCGAGGACCTGCTCTCCTCCACCCCGCGTCAGGTCGCCCTCTACAGGGCGCTGACCGAGCTGGGCATCGCCCGGCAGACCCCGGCCTTCGGTCACCTCCCCTACGTCATGGGCGAGGGCAACAAGAAGCTGTCCAAGCGCGACCCGCAGGCGTCCCTGAACCTCTACCGCGAGCAGGGCTTCCTGCCCGAGGGCCTGCTCAACTACCTCTCGCTGCTGGGCTGGTCGCTCTCCGCGGACCAGGACATCTTCTCGATCGACGAGATGGTCGCCGCCTTCGACATCTCCGACGTGAACCCCAACCCGGCCCGCTTCGACCTGAAGAAGTGCGAGGCGATCAACGCCGACCACATCCGCATGCTGGACGTGAAGGACTTCACCGAGCGCTGCGCCCCCTGGCTGAAGGCCCCCTTCGCCCCCTGGGCCCCGGAGGACTTCGACGAGGCGAAGTGGGAGGCGATCGCCCCGCACGCCCAGACCCGCCTGAAGGTCCTCTCGGAGATCACCGACAACGTCGACTTCCTGTTCCTCCCGGAGCCGGCCGTGGACGAGGCGTCCTGGGCCAAGGCCATGAAGGAGGGCAGCGACGCCCTCCTGGCCACGGCCCGCGAGAAGCTGGAGGCGGCCGACTGGACCTCCCCCGAGTCCCTCAAGGAGGCCGTCCTGGCCGCCGGTGAGGCGCACGGCCTCAAGCTCGGCAAGGCCCAGGCGCCGGTCCGGGTCGCCGTCACCGGCCGCACGGTCGGCCTGCCCCTCTTCGAGTCCCTGGAGATCCTCGGCAAGGAGAAGACCCTGGCCCGGATCGACGCGGCGCTGGCCAGGCTGGCCGCGTAGCGCACGCGCGCGTCACACGCGCGCGTCAGGGGCGGCCCCGGTTCATCCCGGGGCCGCCCCTTCGCCGTACCCGCCGGGTACCGTCGGGCGTATGACGATCAGGGCCGTGGTCTGGGACGTGGACGACACTCTCTTCGACTACACGAGCGCCGACCGCCAGGGCATGCGGGCGCACCTCGCGGCCGAGGGGCTGCTCGCGGCGTACGGGAGCGCCGAGGCGGCGCTGGTGCGGTGGCGGGAGATCACCGATCAGCAGTGGGCGCGGTTCTCGGCGGGGGAGGTGTCCTTCGAGGAGCAGCGCCGGGAGCGGATCCGGGTGTTCCTCGGGGAGGCGCTGAGCGGCGACGAGGCCGACGCCTGGTTCGGGCGCTACCGCACGCACTACGAGGCCGCCTGGGCCCTCTTCCCGGACGTCCTGCCCGCCCTCGACGCGCTCGCCGCGGGCTACCGGCACGCCGTGCTGTCCAACTCCAGCCTGCACGTCCAGGACCCCAAGCTGCGGGCGCTCGGTGTGCACGACCGCTTCGAGGTCATCCTGTGCGCCGCCGAACTCGGCGTCTCCAAGCCCGCGGCCGGCGCCTTCCTGGCGGCCTGCGCGGCGCTGGAACTGGCCCCGCACGAGGTCGCGTACGTCGGGGACCACCCGGAGATCGACGCGCGCGGTGCCGTCGACGCCGGGCTGCTGTCGGTGTGGATCGACCGGCGCGGAGCGTCCACCGGGGCCGACGCACCCGCCGGCCCGCACCGGATCGCCTCCCTCGCCGAACTGCCCGCGCTGCTGCGCGCCGATACCCGTTTTGGAGCCCCGTCCACCTTCAGGTAATGTTCTTCCTGCGCCGCCGGGGAGCGGGCCGAAAGGCCGGAACCGGAGGAGCGAAACTAGAACAAGATCCCCTCAGGGGCTTGCGTTCCAGTGGCCTATGGTGTAATTGGCAGCACGACTGATTCTGGTTCAGTTAGTCTTGGTTCGAGTCCAGGTAGGCCAGCTCGCAGAGCTCATCTGCAAAGCCCCCGTTGTGTAGCGGCCTAGCACGCTGCCCTCTCAAGGCAGTAGCGCCGGTTCGAATCCGGTCGGGGGTACGGAGATCATCTACGGATGATCGCTAGGGCCCCCGTTGTGTAGCGGCCTAGCACGCCGCCCTCTCAAGGCGGTAGCGCCGGTTCGAATCCGGTCGGGGGTACGAACTGGTCTAAACCATCATTGGTCTATGGTGTAATTGGCAGCACGACTGATTCTGGTTCAGTTAGTCTTGGTTCGAGTCCAGGTAGACCAGCTGGGATCTGCGGCGTTGCACAGCAAACGCTTGTAAGATCCACGCCCCCGTTGTGTAGCGGCCTAGCACGCCGCCCTCTCAAGGCGGTAGCGCCGGTTCGAATCCGGTCGGGGGTACAGACGACGAAGGCCCTCCGCTCC
>NZ_JBEYJU010000123.1:0-22017 GCF_040703965.1 Streptomyces sp. NPDC006655
ACCTCACCACCACCCTCGCCCACGCCCACACCACCGGAACCACCCCCACCTGGACCACCCAACCCACCACCCACCACACCCCCCTCCCCACCTACACCTTCCAACACCACCGCTACTGGCTGGAGCGGACCTCGGCCGCCCTGGACCGGCCGGGCGTCGGGGGTCGTGACCACCCGTTGCTGAGCGCCGCGGTACCGCTGGCGGACGCGGGTCTCGTGCTGACCGGCGCGCTGGGGCCGGGCACCCCCGGCTGGTGCGTCGATCACGCGGTCGCCGGAACCGTGCTGCTGCCGGGGACGGCTTTCGTGGAGATGGCCGTGCGCGCCGGTGACGAGGTCGGGTGCGGGACGGTCGAGGAACTGACGCTGCGTACGCCGCTGGCGCTGAGCCGGTCGTCGACCGTACAGGTGACGGTGGGCCGGCCGGACGAGGACGGACGACGGCCGGTGGCCCTGCACTCCCGCACGGGATCAGCCGGGGCGTGGACGCTGCACGCCGAGGGCCTGCTGGGGGACGGTGGCCCGGACGAACCGGTCGCCGGGCCCGGCGACTGGCCGCCGCCCGGCGCCCGTGTCCTCACCACCGACGGGCTGTACGACGAACTCGGCACGCGGGGTTACGACTACGGCCCCGCCTTCCAGGGAGTCCGGTCACTGTGGCGCCGTGATGACGAGGTGTTCGCCGAGGTCGAACTGCCCGCGGAGGCGGGTGCGCCGGAGGGGTACCTGCTGCATCCGGCACTGCTCGACGCGGCCCTGCACGGGGTGGCGGCGACCGGGCTGCTGCCTCAGGTCCCGGGCATCCGGCTGCCGTTCGCCTGGTCGGGGGTGCGGGTGCACGCTTCGGGGGCGACGGCGTTGCGGGTCCTGATGCGGCGTACCGGCCCGGATTCGGTGGCCTTGACCGCGGTGGACGGCGATGGGGAGCCCGTGGTGTCGGTGGCCTCCCTGGCGCTGCTCCCGGTCGCGCCGGAGGCGCTGCGGGCGACGTCGCCCACCGAGGCATTGTTCGCGCTGCGGTGGGAGGAGGCGGGCTCGGCGTCCGCGTCCAAAGAGGGATCGGCGGCCGCATCCGGAAACGGGGCGGCATCCGGAGGCGGGGTGGCCGAGTGGGCCGCCGTGCTGGCGGGACCGGAGCGGCTCGGATCGCTCGACGCCGACGGGTTCTCCCCGGTGCTGCTGGATCTCGGCGCCCGCGCCGACGACCGGGACGGTGGCGAATCGGTGGTCCTGGCCGCGCTGGAGGTCGTGCGGCGCTTCGTGGCTGACGCGGCGCTGCGGGAGCGGACCCTGGTGGTGCGCACGTGTGGTGCGGTCTCGGTGGGTGCGGGCGACCCGGCGGCCGATCCGGCGGCGGCTGCCGTGTGGGGGTTGATCCGGTCGGCGCAGAGCGAGCACCCCGGCCGGTTCGTGCTGGTCGACTCGGACGTCGAGATCACCCCGGCGGTGATCGGGGAGGAGCCGCAACTGGCCCTGCGCGACGGAGTGTCGTACGTGCCGCGGCTGGTGCGGCACGCGCGTGAGGAAGGCCTCGTCGCGCCGGTCCTCGACCCCGGACGCACGGTACTGGTCACCGGTGGTACGGGGGGACTCGGGGCGCTGGTGGCACGGCATCTGGTCGCCGCGCACGGGGTGCGGCGGCTGCTCCTGGTGAGTCGCTCCGGCGCCGCCGCGCCCGGAGCGCCCGAACTGGTCGCGGAGTTGGCTCGGTCAGGTGCCGTGGCCGACGTACGCGCCTGTGACGTCGGGGACCGGCAGGCGCTGGCCGAGCTCGTGGCGGAGGTCCAGGCGTCGGACCTGCCGCTGGGGGCCGTGGTGCACGCGGCGGGGGTGCTGGCGGACGCGACCGTGACGGGGCTGGACGCCGAGGCGGTGGCGGCGGTGCTGCGGCCCAAGGCGCGGGCCGCCGTGTGGTTGCACGAGTTGACGGCCGGTCTGGATCTGTCGGCGTTCGTGCTGTTCTCGTCCGTCGCGGGTGTACTGGGCAATCCCGGCCAGGCCAACTACGCGGCAGCCAACGCGTTCCTCGACGCGCTGGCCGTCCGCCGCCGGGAAATCGGCCTGCCCGCGGTGTCGTTGGCATGGGGCCTGTGGGAGTCGCCGTCCGGGATGACGGGGCGGCTGGGCGCGCCGGAGCTGGCCAGGATGCGGCACGCGGGGCTGCTGCCCCTGCCCGTGGAGGAGGCGCTGGCCCTGCTGGACTCCGGTCTCGCCGAGGCGGCCCGGGCCGGTGGTGCGGCCGTGCTGGTGCCGGCGCGGATCGACGCGGGCTCGCCGGTGCGGGCCGGGCGGCCCGTGCCGCCGCTGCTGGCGCGGCTGGCGCCCGTCGGTGCGAAGCGGCGCAGGGTCGCCGAGGCGGTGTCCACGGCCGGGACGGGGCAGGCGTTCGCGGCGAGGCTGGCCGGCCTGTCCGGCGCGGAGCGGGAGCGGCTGCTGCTGGAGGTGGTGCGCGCCGAGTCCGCGCTGGTCCTCGGCCACACGGACGGTGCACGGCTGGATGTGGCGGCCGAGTTCCGGAAGTCGGGGCTGGACTCGCTGATGGCGGTGGAGGTGCGCAACAGGCTGGCGACGGTCACCGGTGTCGCCCTGCCGGCCACCGTGGTCTTCGACCATCCCACGCCCAGGGCGCTGGCCCGGTTCCTGGTCGGGCGGCTGACCGGCGAGGACGCCGTCCCGGCGGACCCGGCGAGCGGCGTGGTCCGCACCGCTGACGAGCCCGTCGCGATCATCGGTATGGCCTGTCGCTATCCCGGCGGGGTGGCCGGCCCCGCCGATCTGTGGCGGTTGGTGATGGAGGAGCGGGAGGCGGTGGGCGCGTTCCCGGTGGACCGCGGTTGGGACCTGGCGGCCCTGTTCGACACGTCCGCGGGCGCGCACGGCACGAGCGAAACGCGGTACGGCGGTTTCCTCGACGACGCCGCCGGATTCGATCCGGCGCTGTTCGGCATCTCGCCACGTGAGGCGCTGGCCATGGACCCGCAGCAGCGGCTCCTTCTGGAGGTGTCCTGGGAGGCGCTGGAGAGCGCGGGCATCCCGGCCGAGGCGGTGCGGGGTTCGCGCACCGGGGTGTTCGCGGGGCTGATGTACCACGACTACGGCAACGGTGGCGCGGAGGTGCCGGAGGATGTCGCCGGGTATCTTCTGACCGGCGGTGCGGGGAGCGTGGCCTCGGGGCGGATCGCCTACGCGCTGGGACTTCAGGGGCCCGCGCTGACGGTGGACACGGCGTGCTCGTCGTCGCTGGTCGCGCTGCACCTGGCCGCGCAGTCGCTGCGGCGCGGGGAGTCCGATCTGGCGCTGGCCGGTGGCGTGACGGTGATGGTCACGCCGGACACGTTCGTGGAGTTCTCCCGGCAGGGCGGGCTCTCGGCGGACGGCCGCTGCAAGTCGTTCGGCGAGGGCGCGGACGGCACCGGCTGGTCGGAGGGCGTGGGCGTGCTGCTGGTGGAGCGGCTGTCGGACGCGCTGCGCAACGGGCACCGGGTGCTCGCCGTGCTGCGGGGCAGCGCCGTCAACCAGGACGGTGCCTCCAACGGGCTGACGGCGCCGAACGGCGGTGCCCAGCAGCGGGTCATCCGGGAGGCGCTGGCCGACGCCGGGCTGACGCCGGCTGACGTCGACGCCGTCGAGGGCCACGGCACCGGCACCGTGCTGGGCGACCCGATCGAGGCCGGTGCCCTGCTGTCGGTCTACGGCCCGGACCGCGCCCAGCCGCTCTACCTCGGCTCGGTCAAGTCCAACCTGGGGCACACCCAGGCCGCCGCCGGAGTCGCGGGTGTCATCAAGATGATCAAGGCGTTGGACGCGGGCGTGCTGCCGCGCACCCTGCACGCGGACCCGCCCTCGTCGCACGTGGACTGGACGTCCGGTGGGGTACGGCTGCTCACCGAGCGGCGGGAGTGGCCCGAGGCGGGCCGGCCGCGGCGGGCCGCGGTGTCGTCCTTCGGGATCAGCGGCACCAACGCGCACATCGTCCTGGAGCAGGCGCCGGCGGCCGCCGGGCCGCCCGAGCGGGGCCCGGACCCGGCCGTCGTACCGCTGCTGCTGTCCGCGGCCGACGAGGAGGCGCTGCGGGCGCAGGCCGGGCGGATCGCCGGTGCGCTGGCCGACGGCGCCGAACTGGTGGACGTGGCGTGGTCGTCGGCGGTCACCCGCGCTGCCCTGCCCTGCCATGCGGTCGTGGTCGCGGACGGGCGGGAGCGGGCCGTCGAGCGGCTGCGGGCGCTGGCCGCCGGGCGCGCGTCCGCGGGGGCGCTGACGGGACGGGCCGGGGAGGAGAGCCGGCTGGCCGTCGTCTTCAGCGGGCAGGGCAGCCAACGGCTCGGCATGGGCCGCGAACTGTACGCGGCGCAGCCGGTGTTCGCCGAGGCCTTCGACGAGGTGTGCGGGCACTTCGCGCCCCATCTCGACCAGTCCCTGAAGGACGTGGTGTTCGGAACGGACCCGGAACTGCTGGACCGTACCGACCACGCGCAGGCCGCGCTGTTCGCGGTGGAGGTGGCGCTGTACCGGCTGGTGGAACACTGGGGTGTCACGCCGGGGCTGCTGATCGGGCACTCGATCGGTGAGTTCGCGGCGGCCCATGTGTCCGGGGTGTGGTCGCCGGCCGACGCCTGTGCGCTGGTGGCCGCGCGGGGGCGGCTGATGCGGGCCGTGGGCGCGGACGGCGCGATGGCCGCCGTCGAGGCGACCGAGGAGGAGGTCGCGCACGAACTCGCCGCGTACGGCGGCCGGGTGGGCGTGGCTGCGGTCAACGGGCCGCTGGCGGTGGTGGTGTCGGGTGACCGGGAGCCGGTCGAACAGGTCGCGGAGCGGTTCCGGGGCCGGGGGCGCCGGGTACGGCGGCTCCGGGTCAGCCACGCCTTCCACTCCGCGCACCTGGACGGGATGCTGGACGCGTTCGCGGACGTCCTCGCCCAGGTCTCCTTCCGTCCGCCCACGCTGCCCGTGGTGTCCAACGTGACCGGCGCCCTGGCCGGACCGGACGAGCTGTGCGCGCCCGACTACTGGGTGCGGCACGTGCGGGAGGCGGTACGTTTCGCGGACGGCGTGGGCACGCTGCACACGGCGGGTGCGACGGCGTACCTGGAGCTGGGGCCGGCCGGGGTGCTCGGCGGGGCGGTCCGGGACAGCCTGCCGGAAACCGCCTCGCCCGTGATCGTGTCGGCGCTGCGGACGGACCGGCCCGATCCGGCGGCCTTCCTGTCGGCACTGGCCGCGCTCCATCTGTCGGGCCTGCGGGTCGACTGGTCGAAGGCTTTCGAGGGCACCGGGGCCAGGACGGTCGAACTGCCCACCTACCCGTTCCGGCACCGGCGCTTCTGGCTGTCCCCGTCCCGTCGGGCCACGCCGCTCGCGGAGGTCGTGCGGCGGCTGGACCTGACCGAGGAGCAGACCCGCGCGCTGGACGCGCTGGTGGACGCGGACGAGCGGCCGGAGCGGCTGCGGCGCCTCGCGCACCGGGTGTCATGGCAGCCCGTGACGCTGGGCGCGGCCGGGCTGCGCGGGCGGTGGCGGGTGGTGTTGCCGGACGGCACCGACCCGGCGGACCCGCGGGCGACGGCGCTGCTCGACGCGCTGGTCCGGGTCGGGGCGCAGGCCACGCTGGATCCGGTGGGTGAGGTCGCGGGTGTGGTGGTCGCGGCGGCGCTGGCCGCCGACCCCGGGCTCTTCGCCCTGGAAGCCGCCCGGACGGTCGTGGACGGTCCGCTGTGGTTCGTCACCGAGGGCGCGGTCCGCGCCGACGGACCGGAGGATGCCGTCGGACGGGAGCATGCCGACGGACCGGAGGATGCCGACGGACGGGAGCATGCCGACGGACCGGAGGATGCCGACGGACGGGAGCATGCCGACGGACCGGAGGATGCCGACGGACCGGAGGATCGGGGACGGGAGGTGGCGCAGGCCGCGGTATGGGGTCTCGGGCAGGTGGTCGCTCTCGAACGCCCCTCCGTATGGGGCGGGTTGGCGGATCTGGACGGCTTCGGCGAGCGGGAGCTGGACACGCTGTGCGCCGTGCTGGCCGCCGCGGGCGGCGGACCCGGCCGGGAGGACCAGGTCGCGGTGCGCGACGGACAGGTTCTGGGGCGGCGGATCGTTCCGGTGACCGCTTCCGACGCGGGGGGCGCCGGCCGCCCGTGGCGTCCCACCGGCACCGTCCTCGTCACCGGGGGCACCGGGGCGCTCGGCGCCCATGTGGCCCGCTGGCTGACCGCACTCGGCGCCCGACGGCTCGTCCTGACCAGCCGCCGGGGCGCCGCCGCGCCCGGTGCGACCGAACTCGTCGCCGCTCTGAACGCGTCGGGGACCGAGGTGGCGGTCGAGGCCTGCGACACGGCCGACCGCGCGGCACTCGCCGACGTCCTGGCGCGCCACCGGCCGACCGCCGTCTTCCACACGGCCGGCACCTTCGCGGCGCAGCCGGTGACCGGCCTGTCACCCGGAGCGTGGTCCGCGGTGGTCGCCGGCAAGGCCGACGGAGCCCGGCACCTCGATGAGCTGAGCCGCGAACTCGGCCTGGAACTCGACGCGTTCGTGCTGTTCTCGTCGATCGCCGGGGTGTGGGGCGCCACCGGACAGGCTTCGTACGCCGCCGGAAACGCGCTGCTCGACGCCCTCGCACGACGGCGGCGGGCCGACGGGCTGCCCGCGACCAGTGTGGCGTGGGGGCCCTGGGCGGGCGCCGGCATGGCGGCGGACGAGGCGAGGGCCGGCCTGCTGCGCCGCAGCGGACTGCGCCCGCTGGACCCGGCGGACGCGCTGACGCACCTCGGGCGGGCCCTGGAGTCGGACGAGCCCTGCCGGGTGGTGGCAGACGTGGACTGGGAGCGGCTGACGGCGGTGTTCGGCGCCGTCCGGCCGGGTCCGTTGTTCGATCAGGTGGCGGGGCGGCCGGAGCAGGACAGCGCCCCGGCGGGCGGGGACTTCGCCCGGCACATGGCCGCGCTGCCGCCCGTGGAGCGGGAGCGGGCGGTGCGCACGCTGGTGCGCGACGAGGTCGCGGCGGCGCTGGGGTACGACGCGGCGTCGGGCCTGGACGTCACGCAGACCTTCAAGAGCCTGGGCCTGGACTCGATGACCGCGGTGGACGTGCGCGGCCGGCTCGCCGCGGCCACCGGGCTCACCCTGCCCACCACGCTCGTCTTCGACCATCCCACGCCGCGTGATCTGGCGGCCGCGATACTCGACCGCCTCACCGGCGCGAGCACGGAGGCGGAGGCGGAGGCGGAGGCGGCGACGGCGACGGCGACGGCGACGGCGACGGCGGGGCGGTACGGCCCTGACGAGCAGGTGGCGATCATCGGCATGGCCTGCCGTTATCCCGGCGGCACGGTGACCCCGGAGGACCTGTGGCGGCTGGTCGTCGAAGAGCGGGACGCCATCACGGACTTCCCCGCCGACCGGGGCTGGGACCTGGCCGCGCTGTACGACCCGGACCCGGCGGCCACGGGGACGTCGTACTCGCGTGAAGGCGGTTTCCTGGACGACGTCGCCGGTTTCGACGCGGGCCTGTTCGCCATCTCGCCACGTGAGGCGCTGGCCATGGATCCGCATCAGCGTCTGCTGCTCGAGACGACCTGGGAGGCGTTCGAACGGGCCGGGATCCCGCCGACCTCGCTGCGCGGCAGTAACACGGGCGTGTTCGTCGGCGCCGGGGAACAGGACTACGCGGGCGGGGTGGCGGACGCCCCCGAGGGCGTCGCCAACCACCTGCTGCTCGGCCACACCGCCAGCGTGCTGTCCGGCCGGGTCGCCTATGTCTTCGGCCTGGAAGGGCCCACCCTCACCCTGGACACGGCGTGCTCGGCGGGCCTGGTCGCGCTGCATCTCGCGGTACGGGCACTGCGCGGCGGAGAGTGCGACCTCGCGGTGGCCGGCGGCGCCACGGTGATGTCGACACCGGGCGGCTTCGTCGAGTTCAGCAGGCAACAGGTGCTCGGCCGGACCGGGCGCTGCCGCTCCTACTCGGACGACGCGGACGGCTCCGCCTTCTCCGAGGGCATCGGCACGCTGGTGGTGGAACGGCTGTCGGACGCGCGACGCAACGGGCATCCCGTGCTCGCCGTCGTCCGGGGTACGGCCGTCAACCAGGACGGCGCGTCCAACGGGCTCAGCGCGCCCAACGGACGGTCCCAGCAGCGGGTGATCCGGCAGGCGCTCGCCGACGCCGGGCTCGCCCCCGCCGACGTGGACGCCGTCGAGGGGCACGGCACCGGCACTCCGCTCGGCGACCCCATCGAGGCCCAGGCGCTGCTGGCCACCTACGGACAGGACCGGCCGGCCGAACGCCCGCTCTACCTGGGCTCGTTGAAGTCGAACATCGGGCACACCCAGGCCTCGGCGGGCATCGCCGGAGTGATCAAGACGGTACAGGCGCTGCGGCACGGGGTGCTGCCCCGCACGCTGCATCTGGCCGAGGCGTCCTCGCACGTCGACTGGTCGTCCGGCCGGGTCGAGCTGCTGTCGGCGACGCGGGAGTGGCCGCGAGTGGCGCGGACCCGACGGGCGGCGGTCTCGGCGTTCGGCATCAGCGGGACGAACGCCCATGTGATCCTGGAGCAGGCACACGAAGAGGAACGGGGGCGGGGCGAGCCGCCGACGGCGGCTCCGATGCCGGAGTCCGAGGTCCCGGCGGCCGCCGACCGCGTCGCCCTCGCCGCCGGACCCGCCGTGCTCCCGCTCTCCGCCGCGACGCCGGCCGCGCTGCGTGACCAGGCCCGTCGGCTGCGCGACGCGCTCGCCGACCGGGCGGACCCGGAACTCCCCGCCGTCGGAAGGGCGTTGGCCACCACCCGGGAGACCGGGCTCGAGCACCGGGCGACCGTGGTGGCGGCCGACCGGGAGGAGGCGCTGGCCGCGCTCGGCGCCCTGGCCGACGAGGAGGCACACCCCCAGCTGGTCACCGGGGCGGCCGCGCCGGGCGCCGGACCGGTGCTGGTCTTCCCCGGCCAGGGTTCCCAGTGGCCGGGCATGGCGGTGGAACTCCTCGACGCGTCACCGGTCTTCCGGGACGCGCTCACCGAGTGCGACGACGCGCTGCGCGAGTTCGTCGGCTGGTCGGTCTTCGACGTGCTGCACGACCGTCCCGGCGCGCCCGCCCTGGAGCGGCTGGACGTGGTGCAACCGCTGCTGTTCGCGGTGATGGTGGCACTGGCCGGCACCTGGCGGGCGGCCGGGGTGGAGCCTGCGGCGGTGATCGGACACTCGCAGGGCGAAGTGGCCGCGGCCTGTGGGGCGGGCGCGCTGTCCCTGCCGGACGCGGCCCGGATCATCTGCCTGCGGAGCAGGACCATGCAGGAGGAGTTGTCGGGGCTGGGTGCGATGGCCTCGGTCGCCGCCTCGCGGGAGACGGTCGCGCGGCGGCTGGAGCGCTGGGACGGCCGGCTGAGCGTCGCGGCGGTCAACGGACCCGCGTCGGTGGTGGTGTCGGGCGAGGCCGCCGCGATCGAGGAGTTCCTCGTGGACGCCGAGTCGGCGGGGCTGCGCGCCCGGCGGGTCAAGGGTGCCATCGCGGCCGGGCACTCGGCGCAGGTGGAGCTGGTGCGCGACCGGGTGCTCGCCGAGCTGGCCCCGGTCACGCCGAGGGCGGGCACGGTGCCGATCGTGTCGACGGTGACCGGGGAGGCGACCGACGGTTCCGCGATGGACGCCGGCTACTGGTACCGCAACATGCGCGAGCCGGTGCGCTTCGACACGGCCGTACGGATCCTGGCCTCCCGTGGGCACCGGGTCTTCGTCGAGGTGAGTCCGCACCCGGTCCTGCTGACGGGGCTTCAGGAGACGTTGGAGGACGCGGGCGCCTCGGCGGTGGCGCTCGGCACGCTGCGCCGGGAAGAGGGCGGGGCCCGCCGGTTCACGTCCTCCCTGGGCGCCGCGTACGTCGCGGGAGTGCCCGTGGACTGGACGCGCGCGGTGTACGCCGACACGCCCGCGGTTCCGGTGGAGCTGCCGACCTACGCCTTCCAGCACCGCCGCTACTGGCTGGAGGCGCCACGCCAGTCCGCCTACTTCGCCGCGCCGGCCACCGAGCCGGCCGACACCGGCGTCACGGGCGGCGACGAGGCCCAGCGCCGCTTCTGGGACGCGGTCGAGAGCGGCGACCTCGACGGGCTGCTGGGTGAACTGCCGCTGGTGAACGGTCAGCTGGCCTCGTTCCGGGATGTGCTGCCGGCGCTCGCCGACTGGCGGCGCCGGTCCCGGGAGGACGCGGTGCTCGACCGGTGGCGGCACCGGGTGGTGTGGGAGCCGGTCGTCACGCCGGCCCGGCCCGTTCTCACCGGTGGCTGGCTGCTGGTCGTACCGGACGGTCCGGCGGCCCGGTCGGTGGCGGACCGGATCGGGCCCGCGCTCGGCGCCGGGTTGACCAGACTCGACATCGCCGCGGATGCCGACCGTGCGGCCGTCACCGGGGCACTGGGCGCGCTCCCCGCGCAGGGGCCGGCGTTCACCGGGGTGCTGGCGCTGACGGGGCTGCTCGGCGGCGCCCGTGCCGACCACGACGCCGTACCGCGCGCGCTGGCGGCCACCCTCGCCCTCGACCAGGCCCTCGGGGACGTCGACTGGCCCGCTCCCCTGTGGGTGCTCACACGAGGGGCCGTCGGTGCGGAGCCCACGGACCGCGTGCCCGCCCCGGAACAGGCGACGGTGTGGGGGCTCGGTGCGGTCGCGCGTCAGGAGCACCCCGAGCGGTGGGGCGGGGTGCTGGATCTGCCGGCGGAGCTCGGAGACCGTGAACTCGCCCGGCTGGTGGCCGTGTTGTCGGGCGGGACCGGGGAGGACGAGGTGGCGGTCAGGGCGTCGGCGGCACTGACCCGGCGGCTGGTGCCGGCGGCGCCGCCGGACCGGCCCGAGGGCTGGAAGCCGTCGGGGACCGTGCTGGTGACCGGTGGCACGGGCGCGCTCGGCGGCCATGTGGCCCGTCGCCTGGCAGCCCTGGGGGCACCGCATCTGCTGCTGGCCGGACGGCGCGGCCCGGACGCGCCGGGTGCGCGGCAGCTGGCGGACGAACTCGCCGCACTGGGCTCCCGCGTGACCCTCGCGTCCTGCGACCTCGGCGACCGTGCGGAGCTGGAGCAGCTGCTCACGGCGATACCGGCGGAGTATCCGCTGACCGCCGTGGTGCACGCGGCGGCGGCGGTGGACGACGCCCTGCTGACGTCCTTGACCCCCGCCCAGCTCCAGCGCTCGCTGCGGGTGAAGGCCCAGGCCGCGCTCCATCTCGACGAGCTGACCCGGGCCCTGCCGCTGGAGGCGTTCGTGCTGTTCTCCTCGTTCGCGGGTGTCACGGCGGACGCGGGCCAGGGCGGCTACGCGCCCGGGAACGCGTATCTCGACGCGTTGGCGCTGCGCCGCCGGGCGCTCGGGCTGCCGGCGCTGTCCGTCGGCTGGGGGCACTGGGCCGGCGCCAGCGGTCTGGAGGGCGGCGAGGTGATCGCCAACCGGCTGCACCGGTTCGCGATGGAGTCGATGGACCCGGGGCGGGCGGTGCGTGCCCTGGAGCGCGCGGTGGGCGGCGACAGCGGCCATCTGGTCGTCGCCGACGTGGACTTCGGCCGGCTCACCACCGACCCGGCCGGGGTGCGAGCCACTCGGTTGTTCCTCGGGCTGCCGGGTTACCGCAGGTCGTCGGCACCGGACGCGGACCCGGCGGGCAGGGCCGCGGAACCGGACACGGAGGCGGAGACCGGGGCCGGGTTCCGTGACCGGGTCGCGGCGGCGCCCCCCGGTGAACGCGCTGACCTGACCAGGGAGCTGATCATGCGTCACCTCGCCGCGGTGCTGGGGCACGCCGACCCCGGCGAGATCTCACCTAGCCGCCTCTTCCGTGAACTCGGCATCGACTCGCTGACCGCCGTGGAGTTCCGCAACCGCCTGGGCGCGGCCACCGGACTGCGGCTGCCGGTCGGGGTGGTCTTCGACCATCCCACCCCGGAGGCGCTGACGGTTCATGTGCTCACCGAGCTGGCCGTCGACGACGGGGGTGCGGCTGACGTTTCTTCGGACCAAGGCGTAGGGGCGGAAGCCGAGTTGGCCCGGCTGGAGGCGGCGCTGGACCACCTCGACGCGCCCGCCGCCGCGGCGGTGGCGGACCGGCTGCGCGCCCTGCTGGCCCGGCTCCCGGAGGGCACCACCGACGCCGGCCACGACGGGGACGCGGACCCGCTGGCGTCGGCGACCACCGCCGAGGAGGTTCTCGGCTTCATCCAGGAACGGTTCGGCAGGTGACCGGCCCCCACGGGCCCTCGGGCCCGCCGCGACGGCCGGTCGCCTCCCAGGGTCCGGCACCGGCCCGGCCCCCGGCGACTCAGGAGATGCGTGCAGTGACGAGCAGCGACAGCCAGACTCCGGCCCCCGGTGGCGACAAGGTCGTCGAGACCCTGAAGTGGATGGCCCAGGAACTCGACGCGACGAAACGGAGGCTGGCGGAGGCGGAGGCCAGGCGGTCCGAGCCGGTGGCGATCGTCGGCATGGGCTGCCGCTACCCGGGGGACGCCGACTCGCCTGCCGGGCTGTGGCGGCTGCTCACCGAGGGCACCGACGCGATCGGCCCGCTGCCCGCCGACCGGGGCTGGGACCTGGACGCCCTGTACGACCCGGACCCGGCGGCCCCCGGCACGGCGTACGTTCGCGAGGGCGGCTTCCTCGCCGGGGCGGCCGACTTCGACGCCGGCTTCTTCGAGATCTCCCCGCGCGAGGCCCTCGCCATGGACCCGCAGCAGCGGCTGCTGCTGGAGGTCGCCTGGGAGACGCTGGAGGACGCGGCGATCGACCCCGGAGCGCTGCGCGCCAGCGCGACGGGCGTGTTCGTCGGGACCAACGGACAGGACTACGTGCCGCCGATGCTGGACGGCGCCGACGAACTCGGCGGCTACCTGGGTACCGGATCCACCCAGAGCGTGCTGTCCGGTCGGCTCGCCTACGCCCTGGGCCTCGAAGGGCCCGCGGTCACGGTGGACACGGCGTGCTCGGCGTCCCTGGTGGCGGTGCACCAGGCGGTGCGGGCGCTGCGCGGTGGCGAGTGCGAGCTGGCGCTCGCGGGCGGTGCCACGGTGATGTCGAGCCCGTGGACGCTGGTGGAGTTCTCCCGCCAGCGCGGGCTGGCCCCGGACGGCCGCTGCAAGACGTTCTCGGACCGCGCCGACGGCACCGCCGTGTCGGAGGGCGTCGGCATGCTCCTGCTGGAGCGGCTGTCGGACGCCCGCCGCAACGGGCACCGGGTCCTCGCGCTGGTGCGCGGCTCGGCCGTCAACCAGGACGGCGCCTCCAACGGCCTGACCGCACCCAGTGGCACCGCCCAGCAGCGGGTGATCCGCGCGGCGCTCGCGGACGCGGGGCTCGCCCCGGGCGACGTCGACGCGGTCGAGGCGCACGGCACCGGCACCCGGCTCGGCGACCCCATCGAGGTGGACGCGCTGCTCGCCACCTACGGCAGGGGCCGGGCGGCCGGGCGGCCGCTGTGGCTGGGGTCGGTCAAGTCCAATCTGGGGCACACCCAGGCCGCCGCCGGAGTCGCCGGCGTCATCAAGACCGTCCTCGCCCTGCGGCACGGCGTCCTGCCCCGGACCCTGCACGCGGACCCGCCCACCACCCACGTCGACTGGGAGACGGCCGGGGTACGGCTGCTGCACGACGAGCAGCGCTGGCCGCGCACGGACCGGCCGCGCCGGGCGGCGGTGTCGTCCTTCGGGATCAGCGGGACGAACGCGCACGTGGTGCTGGAGGAGGCCGATCCCGCCGACCCGCCGGACCCGGCGGCCCCTGGTACGGCCGCCCCCGCCGCGCTGCCCTTCCTGCTCGACGCCCGCACCCCCGACGCCCTGCGCGGCCAGGCGGCCCGGCTCACCGAACACCTGCGCGCGCACCCCGGCTCGCACCCGCTCGACGTCGCCTGGTCCACGGCCACCACCCGCGCCCGGATGCGGCACCGTGCCGTGGTCGTCGCGGCGGACCGGGCGGAACTGCTCGACGCGCTCGGCGCCGCCGCCGAAGGCTCACCCGGAGCGGGTGTGGTACGCGGTGAGGCGCTCGAACAACCGTCGCCGACCTTCCTCTTCACCGGTCAGGGCGCCCAGTACGAGGGCATGGCACGGGAGTTGTACGACGGCTTCCCGGTGTTCGCCACGGCCCTCGACGAGGTCTGCGCGCACCTCGACCCGCTGCTCGAACGCCCGTTGCGGCCGGTCCTGTTCGGGGACTCGGCGGCCCTCGACCGGACGGCGTTCACCCAGCCCGCGCTGTTCGCGGTCGAGACGGCCCTGTTCCGGCTCGTGGAGTCGTGGGGGGTGGTGCCGGACCGGCTGGTCGGGCACTCGGTCGGGGAGCTGACCGCGGCCCATGCGGCCGGGGTGCTGTCGCTGCCCGACGCGTGCGCCCTGGTGGCGGCGCGCGGCCGGGTGATGGACCGGCTGCCCGCGGGCGGGGTGATGGTGTCGGTGCGGGCGGCCGAGGCCGAGGTCCTGCCGCTGCTGACACCCGGCGTGGGCATCGCGGCCGTCAACGGTCCGGAGTCCGTCGTGCTGTCGGGAGAGGCACGCGCGACGCAGGCCGTGGCCCGGGTCCTCGCCGATCGTGGCCGCAGGACCCGGCCGCTCAAGGTCAGTCACGCCTTCCACTCGGCGCTGATGGAACCGGCCCTGGCGGAGTTCCGCGAGGTGGCCTCCCGGGTGACGTACCACGAGCCGCGGATCGCGCTGGTGTCGGCGCTCACCGGCGCCCCGGTCGAACCCGGTGAGGTCACCGGCCCCGACCACTGGGTACGGCATCTGCGCGCACCGGTGCGCTTCCTGGACGCGGTGCGCGCCGCCGAGGCGGCCGGTGGGCGGGTGTTCCTGGAACTGGGCCCGGACGGAGTCCTCACGTCGATGGCGGCCGACTGCGTGACCGACCGGTCGGCGACGGTCCTCGCTCCGACCCTGCGCAAGGGCCGCCCTGACACAGCGTCGCTGCTGCTGGGACTCGGCCGGGTGCACGCGGCGGGTGTCGCAGTCGACTGGGCCGCGGTGTTCACGGGTACCGGCGCACAGCACGTCCCGCTGCCCACGTACGCCTTCGAACACCGGCGGTACTGGCTGGCGGTGGACCGCACCTTCGGCGGCGCGCCGGTCGCGGTCCCTCCGGCCGCCGCCGAACCGCAGCCCGTGACCGCACGGCTGGAGACCCTCGACCTGGTCCGCTCGGCCACCGCCGCCGTCCTCGGGCACGCCTCGCCGGAGGCCGTGCCGCCCGACCGCCCGTTCTCCGAGCTGGGCGTCACCTCCGTCGGCGCGGTGGAGCTCTGTGCCGACCTGCGGGCGGCGACCGGTCTGTCCGTCCCCGCGTCGGCGGTCTTCGACCACCCCAGCCCGCGGGCTCTCGCCACCCACCTGGACCAGGAACGCCAGGACGGGACGGCCGACGGCCGGGGAGACCCGGCCGACCGGGACGGCACCGGTCGCACGCGCGCCCCGGCGCGGCGCCGCCGTCCGGCGCGCGCAGCCGACGAACCGGTCGCGATCATCGGGATGGGCTGCCGTTTCCCGGGCGGTGTCACCAGCCCCGAGGAACTCTGGCAGCTGGTGGTCGACGAACGCGACGCCCTCGGCGGCTTCCCCGACAACCGGGGCTGGAACCTGGAGGAGTTGTTCGACCCGAACGGCGGGGCGGGCACGGCCACGGAGGCCAGGGAGAGCGGGTTCCTGTACGACGCGGGCGAGTTCGACCCGGCGTTCTTCGGCATCTCGCCGCGCGAGGCCCTCGCCATGGACCCGCAGCACCGGCTCCTGCTCGAAACCGCCTGGGAGGCGCTGGAACGGGCCGGCCTCGACGCGGGTGCGCTGCGCGGCAGCCGCACCGGCGTGTTCGCGGGGCTGGTGGGCCATGACTACCTGCCGGGCCCGGAGCGGATGCCCGACGATCTGGTGCCGTACTTCGCGACCGGGATCGGCGGCTCCATCGCCACCGGGCGCATCGCCTACACCTTCGGCTTCGAGGGCCCCGCGGTCACCGTGGACACCGCGTGCTCCTCGGCGCTGGTGGCCCTGCACCAGGCGGTGCGGGCACTGCGCGCCGGGGAGTGCGACCTGGCCTTCGCGGGGGCCGCCACGGTGATGTCCTCGCCGGGCGCCTTCGTGGGGTTCTCCGGGCAGGGGCTGATGGCGCCCGACGCGCGCAGCAAGTCCTTCGCGGACGCCGCCGACGGCACGATGTGGTCGGAGGGCGTGGGCATGCTGCTGGTGGAGCGGCTCTCCGACGCCCGCCGCGCCGGACACCGGGTGCTGGCCGTCGTACGCGGGACGGCGGTCAACCAGGACGGCGCCTCCAACGGGCTGACCGCCCCGAACGGCACCGCGCAGCAGCGGGTGATCAGGGCCGCCCTGGACGACGCCGGGCTGGGTCCGGCCGATGTGGACGCCGTGGAGGCGCACGGCACGGGCACCCGGCTGGGCGACCCGATCGAGGCGCACGCGCTGATGGCGACGTACGGCAGGGGCCGGCCGGCGGACCGGCCACTGCGGCTCGGTTCGGTCAAGTCGAACATCGGGCACACCCAGGGCGCGGCCGGGGTGGCCGGTGTCATCAAGACGGTGATGGCGCTGCGGCACGGGCTGCTGCCGAGGTCCCTGCACGTGGACCGGCCGTCGACGCGGATCGACTGGTCCCTGGGAGCGGTACGGCTGCTGACCGAGGCCGAGGTGTGGCCGGCCGTGGACCGGCCGCGCCGGGCGGGGGTCTCGGCGTTCGGGGCGAGCGGTACCAACGCCCACGTCATCCTCGAACAGGGGCCGTCCGCGTCCGAGCCGGACGGGCCGCGCCCGCCGCTGCCGGTGACGCCGCTCGTGCTGTCCGGGCACACGCCCGCCGCCCTGCGCGGCCAGGCGGCCCGGCTTGCCGACCTGCTCGCCGCCCCGGACGCCCCGGAGCTGACCGATGTGGCCTGGTCGGCGGCGGCCACCCGCACCGCGCACGCGCACCGCGCGGTGGTGCTCGCGTCCGGCCCGGCCGACGCCCGCAGTGGACTCGCGGCGCTGGCGGCGGGCGTCGAGGCGCCCCACGTGGTCACGGGGGCACCGACCGGCTCGGACGCGGTGTTCGTGTTCCCCGGGCAGGGCTCGCAGTGGGTGGGGATGGCCGCGGCGCTGCTGGCGGGCTCGGAGGTGTTCCGGGACGCGTTCGCGGACTGCGAGCGGGTCTTCGCCGATCTGGTCGGCTGGTCGGTGACGGGCGCGATGGCCGGGGCGCCGGACGCGCCGTCGCTGGAGCGGCTGGACGTGGTGCAGCCGGTGCTGTTCTCGGTGATGGTCGCGCTCGCCCGCACCTGGCAGGCCGCCGGGGTGCGGCCGGCGGCCGTCGTGGGCCACTCGCAGGGGGAGATAGCCGCCGCACACGTGGCGGGCGCCCTGTCGCTGGCGGACGCGGCCCGGGTGGTGGCCCTGCGCAGCAGGCTGATCGTGGATGTCGTGGGCCTGGGCGCGATGGCCGGGGTCTCCAGGTCCCCGGAGTGGGTCGCCGCCCGGCTGGAGCCCTGGGAGCGGGAGTTGAGCGTCGGTGTCGTCAACGGCCCCGAGTCCGTGGTCGTCACCGGTGACGTGTCGGCGCTGGAGGAGTTCCTGGCGGTGGCCGAGGCCGAGGGCGCGCAGGTGCGACGCGTGCGGGGCGCGGTGGCGCCGGGCCACGCCCCGCAGATGGAACGGCTGCGCACCCAGCTCCTCGACGCACTGGCGGACCTGGCGCCGCGGCCGGGGACGGTCCCGCTGTGCTCGACGGTCACCGGTGACCTCCTGGACGGCGCGGAGATGACCGCCGCGTACTGGTACCGCAACGCCCGCGAGCCGGTGCGGTTCGACGCGGCCGTGCGGCGGCTGCTGGACCGCGGGCACCGGGTGTTCCTGGAGATGAGCCCGCATCCGCTGCTGCTCGGCCCGGTCAGCGACATCGCCGGGACACGGGACGTCCGGGTGGCGGCGCTGGGCACCCTGCGACGCGGGGACGGCGGTCCCGGGCGCACGGCGCGGGCGCTTGCCGAGGCGTGGGCCCACGGGGTGGCCGTGGACTGGGCGTCCGCCGTGTTCGAAGGCGTCGGCGCGCGCCGCGTGGACCTGCCGACGTACGCCTTCCAGCGCGACCACTTCTGGCTGGAGCCGACGAACGGCCCGGTGGGCGCGGGGGTGCGCGGCACCGGACACCCCCTGGCCGACGCCAGTGTGGAACTCGCCGACGACGGTGCCCTGCTGACGGGCCGTCTGTCCCGGCGGTCGGTGCAGTGGCTGGACGACCACGCGGTGGCCGGGGTGGCGCTGCTGCCCGGCGCGGCCTTCGTGGAACTCGCGGTGCGGGCGGGGGACGCCGTGGGCTGCGGCACCCTGGAGGACCTCGCCCTCCAACAGCCACTGGTGATCCCCGCGGACGGCGCAACGGTCGTCCAGGTGACGGTCGACGCACCCGACGGCTCCGGCCGGCGCGCGGTCCGCGTCCATTCCCGGCCGGACGCCGACGAGGACGCCCCGTGGACCCGGCACGCCGAGGGCGTCCTGGCCCCCGCCGGGGCCGACCCCGAACCCCTCACCGGCTGGCCCCCGCACGATGCCGAGCCACTCCCCGCCGACGACGCCTACGAGCGCATCGCCGCCGCCGGCATCGGTTACGGTCCGGCCTTCCGCGGTCTGACCGCGGCCTGGCGGCACGGCGACGAACTCCTCGCCGAGGTCCGGCTCCCGCGGCCCGAGGCCACGAACGCCGCGCGGTACGGCATCCACCCGGCGCTGCTGGACGCGGCCCTGCACGTCGTCGTCCTGGACGGCCTGGACGACAGCGGACAGCTCGCCTTCAGCTGGAGCGGGGTCACCCTGCACGCACAGGGCGCCACGGAGCTGCGGGTACGGGCGGTACGCCTCGGCGGGGGCGGCTTCGCCTTCCACCTGTACGACGGCGTGGGCCGGCCGGTGCTCACGGCCGAGTCCGTCGCCGTGCGCCCCATGACCGCCGCCCTCACGACCGGCCGCACCGGCACGGAGAACTCCCTGTTCCGGCTGGACTGGCCCGCGTTGCCGGCCGCCGAGACCACCGCCGTCCGCTGGGCGGTGCTCGGCAGGCACGGCGAGGCGGTCCGGCCGGCCGAGGTGGACAGCCGCCGGCACTACGCCGACCTGGCCGCGCTGACGGCGGCGGTGGCCGCGGGCGCCCCGGTGCCGGACGCCGTGCTGGTGGCCGGCGCCGACGGGGCGCCCGGCGACCGCCGGGTACTGCTGGACGCCCTGGAGCTGTGCCGGGAGTGGACGGCGGACGACCGCTGGGGGCAGGCACGACTGGTGTTCCTGACCCGGCAGGCAGTGGCGGCGGGCCCGCAGGAGGCACCGGCCGACCTCGCGCAGGCGCCCCTGTGGGGCCTGGTCCGCTCGGCGCAGCAGGAGCAGCCCGACCGCTTCGTCCTGCTGGACAGTGACACGGCGGCGGTCCCGACGGTCGTCCTGGCGGCCGCCCTCGGTTCCGGCGAACCGCAACTGGCCCTTCGCAACGGGGTGTTGCGCGTGCCACGGCTGGCGCGTACCGACGTGCCCGCCGCCGTCACCCGTCGCGCCCTCGACCCGGACGGCACAGTCCTGATCACCGGCGGCACCGGCACCCTCGGCGGGATCCTCGCCCGCCACCTGGTCGCCCGGCACGGTGCCCGGCACCTGCTGCTCACCGGCCGCCGGGGCCCCGACGCACCCGACGCGGCGGCTCTGCAGAAGGAGTTGAGCGAGGCCGGTGCACAGGTCACGGTGGCCGCGTGTGACGTGTCCGACGCCGAGGCGCTGTCCCGGCTGCTGGCGGGGGTGCCCGAGGAGCATCCGCTCACCGGGGTGTTCCACCTGGCCGGTCGGCTCGCCGACGGCGCCCTCGGCTCGCTCACCGCGGACGACGTCGACACCGTGCTGCGGGTGAAGGCCGACGCCGCCTGGCACCTGCACCGGCTCACCCGGGACGCCGACCTGGCCGCGTTCGTGCTCTACTCCTCGATGGCGGGCACCTTCGGCGGTGCCGGCCAGGCCAACTACGGTGCGGCGAACGTCTTCCTGGACTCCCTGGCCCAGCACCGCCGGGCCCTGGGGCTGCCCGGCCTCTCCGTCGCCTGGGGGCTGTGGCAGGACCGTTCCGAGATGGGTGCCGGACTCACCGAGCGGGACCTGGCCCGCCGGATGGCCCGCTCCGGCACCCGCGGCCTCACCGCCGAGCAGGGCATGACCCTGCTGGACACGGCCCTCGACACCGGCGAGGCCCATGTGGTCGCCGCTCGTTTCGACTTCGCGACGCTCAGGGCGCAGGCGGGTGACGGAACCCTCCCCGGGCTGCTGCGCGGCCTGGTGCGGGCCGGCCGGCGTACCGCGGGCGCCGCCGAGCCGGGCGGCCTGCGGGACCGGCTCGCCGCCCTCGGCCCCGCCGAACGCGCCACCGCACTCGTCGACGCCGTACGCGGCACGGTCGCCCTCGTCCTCGGGCACGGCTCGGCCGACCAGGTCGACGAGGTCCGCGCGTTCCGGGAACTGGGCCTGGACTCGCTGACCGCCGTGGACCTGCGCAACCGGCTGTCCGCGCTGAGCGGCCTGAAGCTGCCGGCCACGCTCGCCTTCGACCACCCCAGCCCGAAGGCCGTCGCAGAGTTCCTCGACGAGAAGCTGTTCGGCGTTCCCGTCGAGGCGGTGCCGCCCGTCCTCACCGACCTGAACCGTCTCGAACTGGCCCTGCTCGGCGCCGACACCACCGACCCGGCCCTGCGGGCCAAGGTCACCATGCGGCTGCACGCTCTGGTGTCCCGCTGGAACGACAGCGACGGCCAGGGGACCCGAACCACCGCCGACGGCCGGACACCGACCGACGACCTCGGCCTCCAGGACGCCTCGGTCGACCAGCTCCTCGACTTCATCGACGACATGGGCACCTTCTGAACCATCGGCGGCCCGGCCCCCTCCGAGCCACACCGACGTCGGCACGGGCCCGCTTCCGAGCCCCGGCAGAAAGGGACGCGTTCCGTGGAAGACACGCGGATCATCGAGTACTTGAAGCGGGTGACGGCCGATCTGCATCGCGCCCGCGCCCGGCTCCTGGAACTGGAGTCGGGCCGGCCGGAGCCCGTCGCGATCGTCTCGGCCGCCTGCCGGTTCCCCGGCGGCATCGACTCGCCTGAGGACCTGTGGCACGCGGTCGTCGAGGAACGCGACCTGATCACGGCCATGCCCGCCGACCGCGGCTGGGACGTCGACGCGCTGTACGACCCCGACCCGGACGCCGTCGGGCACATGTACGTCAAGGAGGGCGGCTTCCTGCGGGACGCGGCCGGGTTCGACGCCGCGCTGTTCGGCATCCCGCCGCGTGAGGCGCTGTCGATGGACCCGCAGCAGCGGCTGCTGCTGGAAACCACCTGGGAGACCTTCGAACGGGCGGGTCTGGACCCGCTCGGCCTGGCGGGCTCCCGCACCGGTGTGTTCATCGGCATCCTCTCCCACGACCACGGCGCCCGGCTGACCCCGGCACCGGACGGCTTCGAGGGCATGATCGGCGCCGGAACGGCGGGCAGCATCGCCTCGGGACGGCTGTCGTACGTCTACGGCCTCGAAGGGCCCGCCCTGACCGTCGACACCGCCTGCTCGTCCTCCCTGGTCGCCCTGCACCTGGCCGTGCAGTCGCTGCGCAGCGGGGAGTGCGACCTCGCCGTGGCGGGCGGGGCCACCGTCATGTCCACGGTCGAGTCGTTCGTGGAGTTCTCCCGCCAGCGGGGGCTCGCCCCGGACGCCCGCATCAAGGCGTTCGACGACGCGGCGGACGGCTCGTCGTGGAGCGAGGGCGTGGGCACGCTGCTGGTGGAGCGGCTGTCCGACGCCCGCCGCAACAACCACCCGGTCCTCGCGGTCATCCGCGCCACCGCCGTCAACCAGGACGGCGCCTCCAACGGCCTCACCTCCCCCAACGGACGTTCCCAGGCACGTCTCATCCGCGGCGCCCTCGACAGCGCGGGACTCACCGCCGCCGACGTGGACGCCGTCGAGGCACACGGCACCGGCACCCG
>NZ_JBEYJU010000124.1:0-21952 GCF_040703965.1 Streptomyces sp. NPDC006655
CGCGGCTTCTGCTGCGGCGCCGGTGGAGCGCGGATGTGGATGGAGGAGCGGATCGGCAAGCGCATCAACAACGAGCGCGTCGACGAAGCCCTCTCCCTCAACCCCGACATCGTCTCCACCGCCTGCCCCTTCTGCCTCGTCATGCTCACCGACTCCGTCAATGGCAAGAAGAACGAAGGCACGGCCAAGGAGTCCATCCAGGTGGTGGACGTGGCCCAGCTGCTCCTCGACTCGGTCAGGACGCCGGTGGACCCGGCGGGCCAGGAGGAGCCGGAGAACGCGCCGGAGCCGGAGCCGGTGAAGTAGCAGGAGCGCTACCGGCGGCCACGGCCGCCCGGTCCGACGCCCCTCAGGCCCAGTCCGGGCCTGAGGGGCGTCGTCGTTCCCGGGGCGGGCGTCCGCGGGCCGGCCGGCCACCCGGTCGGACGCCTCGTTGACCCGTACGGCCCGCCTCTGCTCGCGTACGCGGTCCGGTGCGGTTCGGCTGGAGGAGGACCGGATCGACCTGGAGGTACGGGTGACGGACGACGACGCGCACGGGGACGCCGGGGCGAAACGGTCCGACGTGCAGGAACTGCGGGCCCGGCTGGCGGCCCTGGAACAGGAGCGCGCCCGGCCGCCCCGGCACTGGGTCAGGTCCGGCCTCGGCGCCCTGCTCATCGTCCTCGGCTGCCTCCTCGCCCCGCTCTCCGTGGTCGCCGCGTGGGCGGCCGACCAGGTGGCGGACACCGACCGCTACGTGGCCACGGTCGCCCCGCTCGCCTCGAACCGCGAGGTGCAGAACGCCGTGGCGAACCGGGCCACCGACGCGCTCATGAGCCACCTCGACCTGCCCGCCCTGCTCGCGGACGTGACCCCCGCCGACCGGCCCCGGTTGCAGCAGGCGCTGGGCGGCCGGCTGGGCGGCGCCCTGGAGAGCGCGGTCCGCAGCTTCGTCCACGACCAGGCCCTCAGGATCGCCGGGTCCGACGCGTTCCGGACCGTGTGGATCGAGGCCAACCGCCGGGTCCACAGCTCCCTCGACAAGGCGCTCACGGGCAGCGGCGGCGGCGCGGTGCAGCTGACGAACTCCTCGGTCACCCTGGACATCGGTCCCCTCGTGGACCGGGTCAGACAGCGCCTGATCGACTCCGGGCTGTCCGTCGCCCAGCACATCCCGTCCGTGCACACCGACTTCACCCTCCTCAGGTCCGACCAGGTGGGCAAGGTCAAGACCTATGTACGGCTGCTGCAGCTCGCCGGGAACTGGCTGCCGGTGCTGGCCGTCCTGCTGGTCGGGGCCGGCGTACTGCTCTCGGTGCGGCGGCGCCGGGCACTGGTGGCGGGCTGTCTCGGCGTCGCCGTCGCCACCGGCTTCCTCGGCATCGCCCTGCGGGTGTTCCGCGTGTTCTACCTCGACCGGCTGCCCGCCGGGGTGTCGCCGGGCGCGGCGGCGGCCGTCTACGACGCGCTGGTGCACTTCCTGCAGACCACCGTGCGGATGGTGATCGCCCTGGCCGTCGTGGTCGCCCTGGCCGCCTGGCTCAGCGGGCCGGGACGGCACGCCGGGCTGGTGCGGCGGCTGTGGACCTCCGGGATCCTGGCGGTACGGGGCACCGCCGACCACGCCGGGCTGCGCACCGGTCCCGTCGGCCCCTTCGTCCGCCGGTACCGCATCTGGATCACCTGGCTGCTGGTGGCCGTGTCGCTGCTGGTCTACCTGCTGTGGCCGTACCCGACGGGCTGGGTGGTGATCGGCATCGCCCTGTGCCTGCTGTTCGCACTCGCCGTCGTGGAGTTCCTGGCGGCCGAGCCCCCGCCGCAGCCCCCGCCCGCCGCGCGGGCCCCGGCCCGCACCCCCGTCTGAGCCGCGGACCCGCTACCTGAGACCGATGGCCGCGCAGGCGGCCGCGTACTTCGCGGTGCAGATCTCCTTGACGGAGTAGACGCCGTCCGCGACGACCGTGTCCTTGATGTTGTCCCTGGTGAGGGAGACCACCGGGACGAGCGTCGCGGGAACGGCCTTCTCGGTCGGGCTGTCGACCTTGTCCCGGGTCAGCGCGTCGTACTGGATGTCCTTGCCCTGCACCTTGTACACCGCCATCTGCGCGGCGTCGGTGGCCTCGTCCAGGAACGACTTGTACACCGTCATGTACTGCTCGCCGGAGACCACCCGCTGCACCGCGTCCAGGTTCGCGTCCTGCCCGGTGACCGGCGGGAGCCTGGTGGCGCCCGCCTGCTTGAGGGCGTCGATGACGGCACCGGCCATGCCGTCGTTGGCCGAGTAGACCGCGGCGATGTTGCCGAGGCCGACCGCGCGGATCGCCTTCCTCATGTTCGCCTCGGCCACCGCGGGCGACCACTTGGCGGTGTCGTACTCCTCGGCGATCCGCACCTTGCCCTTGAGCTCGCTGAGGGCGCCCGCCTTGAACCGCGCCGTGTTCGGGTCCGCCGGGTCGCCGTTCATCATGACGATCTCGCTGGTGGCGGCCTTGCCGCCGAGCGCCTCGATGATGGCGCGGGCCTGGACCTCGCCGACGAGTTCGTTGTCGTGCGAGACGTACGCGTCGATCGGGCCCTGGGCGAGCCGGTCGTAGGCGATGACGGGGATACCGGCGGCCTTGGCCTTGCGGACGTCCGGTGCGATGGCCTTCGCGTCCAGCGCGTCCACCACGATGATGTCGACCTTCTTGGCCACCATCTCCTGGAACTGCCGGCTCTGCCTGTCCTGGCCGGCCTCGGCGTTGGCGTAGTCGACCTTGCCCTTGCCGTGCGTGAGGGCGGCCACCTCCTTCTCGAAGATGGGGTGGTCGAAGGCCTCGAAGCGGGCCGTGTCCTTGTCGGGCAGGAGCAGCCCCACCGTGATGTCGTCGCCCTTCTTCGCGGAAGCGGAGTCCGCTCCCCCGCCGATGTCGTCGACGGCACCGCACGCGGTGAGCAGGAGAGCGGACGCGGAGGCGGCCAGCGCGGGTGCGATACGGGACAGAAGGGTCCCGCGCAGGATGGGAGAGCTCACCTCAGGCACCTTCCGCCTCACGGCACGTCAAGAGGTATGGACGATAACGTGGTTGAGGGACGGCCGGGAGGGAGAGGCTGCGCGCTTTCTGTGCACGGTGTGTGCCCGACCTGTGCACGGACGGCCACCACGGACGGCCACCACGGACCAGGACGCCTGACGGCTCGGGAACGGGGCATGCTTACAGGTGCAGAGAGGGTGCTTCGACCAGCAGGCACCGCAGTGTGCCGCCGCCCGTGCGCAACATACCCCGGCTGCGAGGTTCCGCACGGGCGCTGACAGTTCAGGAGACCCTCGTCAGTGACCGAGCATCCGCATGCACCCGGCCGGCCGTCCGGCCCGTCGTCAGGGGCACTGGACCCCGCACCCCGGGACGCCACGCCCCGTTCCGTCGACGAGCGCAACCGGCGGCTGGCCCGAGCCGGTGTGGCCCGCGCCGAGGAACTCCTCGTGAAGCGCTACCCGATCCCCACCCGTGAGGAAGCCTTCGACCTGCTGCGCCGCACGTCGCAGAAGTTCAACGTCAAGCTCCACACCCTCGCCGACGTCGCGGTCCGGCTGCCCGCCCCGGCGGCCGGCGCCCCCACCTGGGTGCCGCACCGTCCGCAGGGCGCCGCGCCCGCGCTGCCCGCCCTGCGCTCCGGACCGGAACGGCTCACCGGCCACGGCGCCGTCCTCAAGGCCGCCCTGCGGCACAGCCTGCACGTCGCCGACGCCCCCATGGGCAATGTGCAGCTGGTGGAGAACGGCCTGCTGCGCCTTGAGGAGCACACCGGACTGAACCGGCGGTTCACCGAGTACTTCGCCTTCGTCGAGGACTCGACGACGGCGTGCGCCCGGGCCGCCGAGGAGCGCCGGCAGGTCACCGTCAAGGACATCGCCGCCTCCGACATCTTCGACGAGCCGTCCCGGGAGGCGATCCTCCAGGCGGGCAGCCGGGCCTGCCACAGCATTCCGCTGATCAGCCCCCGGGGCCGGGTGATGGGCATGATCTCCACCCATCACGAGAAGCCGCTGAGCGACTTCAGCGTCGCCCAGCTGGCCGCCCTGCACCACGTCGGCGGCCAGGTCGGCCGCTGGCTGCTGTGGCACCGCAACACCGCGGTCCTCGGCGCCCTCAACGCCCTGCACGCCGACGCCACCCACGGGGGCTGACCGCCCCCGCGAAACGGGTCGGATCCGAGGGTGTGAATCCGGCCCACTCGGGCACTTCGGCGACAAGGGCTCGCTTGGGGACGCAGGCGAGAGCCGTCGGCCCACCGGCGAACGGCTGTGTGTCCGCCGCGCCCCCTTGCCCGCGGCCCGTCGGACACGCCCCGGTCCACCGCCCTAGGTACTCGTGCCCTGGCGCTCGGCCTCGTCCCTGAGCAGCATCGACAGCAGCGCGGCGACCGTCAGCCCGGCCTCGGCCGGATGACGGAGCACCTTGCTCGGGTCGATGCTGTACTGGTTGGAGCGGCCGTTGCGGATGTGGGAGAGGTACCCGTCCTGCTCCAAGTCCGCGATGATCTTCTGGACGGCACGTTCCGTGAGCCGGCACCGCGCGGCGATGTCCCGGATCCGCGCGTCGCGGTTGTCCGCGATGCCGGCCAGGACGCGCGCGTGACTTGTCAGAAAGGTCCAGCCGGCATGCGGCTCGGGAACTTCCGCCACTCCCACCATGGCCCACATCGTACGACCGGATATTCGTGCGCACCAAGATACGAATAAATGTTCCTGCATGTCTCGACCCTTCATCCCGCTGTGCACAGCTCGCATCACCTCGGCGACGCTGGGTACGCACAGGGGCATGAGGGTGAGCGTGGTCGACGCGGGCTCCAACACGGTGCGACTGGTGGTCAGCGACGCCACGGGCGGAGTGCCGTTACCGGTGCACACCGCCAAGTGGAAGCTGCGGTTGTCCGAACAAGTCGGTCCGGACGGTCAGTTCGGTGAGCGGGCCACGGAGCAGTTGGTCAGGGCGCTGCGCCGGGCGACGGAGATCGCGGGGCGGTGGGGGGCGCCGGAGCCGCTGGCGTTCGCGACGGCGGTGGTGCGCAACGCTCCGGACCGTACGGCGGTGCTGCGGGCGGTGGCCCGGGACACCGGGGTACGGCTGTGCGTGCTGCCCGGTGAGATGGAGGCGGAGCTGACCTTCCTGGGGGTGCGGCGCTGGATGGGCTGGCGGGCCGGGCCGCTGGCGGTCTTCGACATCGGGGGCGGTTCCTCCGAGGTGGCGTTCGGACGGGGCCGGATGCCGGAGTTCGCGGTGTCCCTGCCGCTCGGCGCGGGCCGGCTCACCCACGAGTTCCTCGGCCATGACGGGCGCCCGTCGGACGAGGAGCTACAGGCGCTGCGCCGCCGGGTGCGCCACCAGCTGCGGGACGCCACCGCCCGGATCCGCTGGGAGCACCCGCACACCGCCGTCGCCACCTCCCGGACCTTCCAGCAGCTGGCCCGGCTGTGCGGGGCCGCGCCGGGCCGCCGGGGACCGTTCGCCGACCGGATCGTGCGCCGGGCCGACCTGCGGGGGGCCATCGACCGGCTGGCCGCCCTCCCGGCGGCCGAACGCCACACCCTGCCGGGTATCTCGGCGCCGCGAGCCCGGCAGAGTCTCGCGGGGGCGATCGTCGGGCACACCGCGATGAAGCTGAGCGGCGTGAAGACGGTGACGATCTGTCCCTGGGCCCTGCGCGAGGGCATCCTGCTGCGTTACCTGGAGGACGGCGCCGACTGGTGGTCCGACATCGAGCGCACCCACCAGGAACGTCCCCACCCCGCTCCGCAGCCGACCGTCACCCCCCTGTCCCCACGCCCGACAGCCCGCTGACAAGGGTTGCCGAGCGGGTCACTGGGTGGTGAGGAGGTTCTCCCTGAGGTGGGTGAGGGTGCGGGTGAGCAGGCGGGAGACGTGCATCTGGGACACTCCCAGGCGCTCCCCGATCTGGGCCTGCGTGAGTTCCTCCACGAACCGCATGTGGATGATCTGCCGGTCGCGTTCGTCGAGGGCGGCGATCAGCGGGGCCAGCGCGTGGAAGTCCTCCACGAGCTCCAGGGCCGCGTCCTCGGTGCCGATGAAGTCCTGCAGCACCGCCTCTCCGTCCGTGCTGCCGCCGATGGTGGCGTCCAGGGAGGAGGAGTTGTAGCCGTTGGCGGCGAGGCGGGCCTCCCGCACCTCGTCCTCGGGCAGGCTCATCAGCTCGGCCAGTTCCCGGTCCGTGGGCAGCCGGCCCAGCCGGCTCTGCAGCTCCTCCGTGGCCCTGGCGAGCTGGACGCGGGCCTCCTGGAGGCGGCGCGGCACGTGCACGGCCCAGGTGGTGTCGCGGAAGAACCGCTTGATCTCACCGACGATGTAGGGGATGGCGAAGGAGGTGAACTCCGCCTCCCGGGACAGTTCGAACCGGTCGATCGCCTTGATCAGGCCGATCATGCCGACCTGGACGATGTCCTCCATCTCCTCCGGCCCGCGGCTGCGGAACCGGCCCGCGGCGTACCGGACGAGGGACATGTTCATCTCGATCAGCGTGCCGCGGGCGTACTGGTACTCGGGCGTGCCTTCCTCCAGCACGGCCAGCCGCTCGAAGAACAACCGCGACAGCTGACGGGCGTCCCGCGGGGCCACCTGGGACGGGTCGGCCACCTCCGGAAGCACACTGGTCCGCGTGGCCTGTGTCTTCGTGCTCATGGACGCCATGCCGTTCCCCTCCCGAGTCCGTTGCCTGCGCGGACGCCGCCTACGGCAGTCGGCGTCGCCGCGCGTGTACCCCTTCATCGTCCCCCTACACCGGTGAGTTTGCGAGTCCCGGTCTGCACACCGCGCGCAATCCGGGGCAGACGAGACAGACAGCCGTTCGGCCGAGGGAAGGAGGAGACGGTGGCAGAAGGACCGGAACAGGGATCGGAGACCGGGTCGGGGCCGGCGCGGTCGTCGTTGAGGGCGGTGGGATGGGCACGCTCGCTGCCCGCGAGCAGGGGGGTGCGCACGGCGAGGGAGTGGACGCGCGGCCATCTGGCCACCCTCGGCTGGACCCGGACCGCCCCCGACCTGGTGGACTCGGTGCTGCTGACCGTCTCCGAACTGGTCACCAACGCCCACGTCCACGCCCACAGCGCGGCACAGCTGATCCTGGTCTGGGACGAGGAGTGCCTGCACGTGACCGTGCACGACACGTCCCCGCAGCTGCCCGAGCAGCGCCGCCCCGGCGACGAGGCGCAGGGCGGCCGCGGCATGCTCCTGGTCGACGCCCTCGCCGACACCTGGCAGGCCCAGCGCTGCCCCCGCGGCAAGGACGTCATCGCCTGCTTCCGCCCCCCGTCCGGCGCCACGTCCAGCGCCACGGTCGGCTACTAGCGGGTGCCCGCACGCCCCAGGGCCCGGCCGTCGGGACGGCCGGGCCCTGGGGCGTCGGTGGTGGTTACGACGGTCGGGTCACCATCGGTACCAGCGACCGCGGCCACCCCCTGTGGTGGTGGAGCGCATGACGAAGCCCAGCAGCCACACCACCAGGACGACGACCGCGACCCACCAGAGGATCTTGAGAGCGAAACCGGCCCCGAACAGGATCAGGGCGAGCAGCAGAACGAGCAGCAAGGGAACCATAGTTATCAACCTCCTGACCGCCGTGTGCCCTTCATTGATTCCCGCATGCGCAACAACGCCTTGTTTGTGAAGGGAAAGTGGGGGAATAGCAACGCGCCCACCGCGGAGCCGGTGACGGTCACCCGTTCGGCGGGTGCCGGTGGCCGGTGGTCCCGGGGGCCGCCACGATGGCCTGGGATCACCCGTTTCTCTCGCCCCGCCGGAGGCCGCAGTGGGACACGCTGTCGGGGACGTGCTGGGCCTGGCCGCCGGTGTCGCGGTCAGCCCCCTGCCGATCGTGGCGATCATCCTCATCCTGGCCACCCCGCGGGGGCGCCTCAACGGAAGCCTGTTCGCCCTCGGCTGGCTGCTGGGGCTCGCGGGACTCGGCGCGGTCATGCTGGCGGTGGGCGGCACGGGCGACGCCTCGGCCCACAAGCACCCGGCCACCTGGGTCGGGGCTCTCAAACTCGCCCTGGGCGTACTCCTCGTCGTCTTCGGCGCCCTCCAGTGGCGGCGCCGCCCCAGGGACCCCTCCCAGGCCCGGCTGCCGAAGTGGATGGAGGCGATCGACCGCTTCACCCCGGTCAAGATCGTCGGCCTGGGCCTGCTGCTCTCGGCGGGCAACCTCAAGAACGCGCCCCTGACCATCGCCGCGGCCGCCTCCATCAGCTCCGCCGGGATCCCCGTGCCCCAGCAGATCGGCGCCCTCGCGGTCTTCGTGGTGATCGCGTCCCTGGGTGTGCTCGCGCCCCTCGCCGTCTACCTGGTCATGGGCGACCGTGCCAGGGGCCTCCTCGCGAACTGGCGGGAGTGGGCCGCCCGGCACAATGTCGCCGTCCTGGCCGTCCTGTTCTTCGTGCTCGGCCTCAAGCTCGTCGGCGACGGCATCACCATCCTCACCTGAGAAGCCCGCGCGGCCCGGCCGACCGCCGCCGTCAACCGCCGTCCTGCCGGACCTGCAGATGGATCGGCCCGCGCAGCACGGGACTGCGCCGGTACGGCGGCGGGTCGCTGACCAGCGTGAGCCCGTCGAGGCGCCGTACCGTCTCGCCCAGCGCGATCTGCGCCTCCCGGCGGGCCAGCGGGCCGCCGAAGCACAGGTGGATGCCGCTGCCGAAGCCGAGGTGCTGGTTGTCCCGGCGGTCGGGGTCGAAGCGGTCGGGTTCGACGAAGCGCCCCGGATCGCGGCTGCCCGAGGCCAGCATCAGCATGATCTGCGAGCCCTTGGGGATGACGGTGTCGGCGACGGTGACGTCGCTGTACGCCGCCCGCCAGGGAATGATGTGCACCGGCGGCTCGTAGCGCAGCAGCTCCTCGACCAGCGGCACCACCAGTTCCGGCTCGCCGCGCAGGCGGTCCAGCACCTGTGGGTGGCGCAGCAGCGTCAGCATGCCGTTGGCGATGAGGTTGACGGTGGTCTCGTGACCGGCGATCAGCAGCAGGTTCGCGGTGCTGATGATCTCCTCGTCGGTCATCCGCCCGTCCGGCCCGTCGTCGTTGGCCAGCCGGGACAGCAGGTCGTCGCCCGGGTGGCCGTGGCGCTGCGCCACCAGCCCGCCGAGGAACTCCCGCAGGTCCTGGCGGGCCGCCACGCCCTTCTCCAGTTTCTCCTTCGGGTCGGTGGCGGGGTTGTAGTCGATCGAGTTGATGAGGTCGTTCACCCACAGCCGGAACTTCGGTTCGTCCTCGCGCGGCACGCCGAGCAGCCGGCAGATCACCGTGACGGGGAACGGGTAGGCGAGGTCGTCGACGACGTCGATCTGCTCCTTGCCCGACATGCCGTCGATCAGGTCGCCGACGGTCGCGGTCAGGACCGGTTCCAGGCCGTCCACCAGGCCCGGGGTGTGCGGGGGGCCGAAGTGGCGCATCGCCATCCGCCGCAGCCGGTCGTGCTCGGGCGGGTCCAGGTTGATGAACGCCGGCGTGGTCTCCGACTCCTTGCCGGGCATCGGATGCGCCAGGTTGCGGACGTCGGAACTCACGTGCGGGTCGTGCAGCAGCTCGGCGAGTTCGCGGTACGTGCTGACGACGAAACTGCCGTCCTCCTGCCGGGCCACCGGCGTCCTGCGCAGCTCGGCGTAGAGCGGGTACGGGTCGGACCGGGAGGAGTAGTCGAGGATCCGGCGCAGCGTGTCGGGCGCCTGGGTCGTGGTCATCTCGCTTCCTTTCCGCCGCTACCGGTGGTGCTGGTGCGCGGCCGTGACGCGCCGCTCGGCCGGGTCGTGTCCGGTGACGACCACGGTGGCGCCCTGCGCGAGCAGGGTGGGGCCGGGGAAGTCGACCGGCACCGGCTTCATGTCGACGGGCTGGTCGGGCGTGGGGCAGGGCGGCGGGAAGGGCGCGGCCGTCTCGATCAGACGCCGGTAGTGATCCAGCCACTTCGCGTTGTTGAAGCTGACGGCCGCGGTGACCCGCCCCCGGTAGCCGTACGCGGCGACGAACCGGTGGTCGGCCACCGACCCCTGGCTGACGATCACCTCGTCGGCGAAGGTCGGCACGCCGACGGACTTGATGTTGACGCCGAACTGGATCGACCAGAACAGCGGCACGGACAGGTGGGGCCAGCGGTCCGCCTGGCCGTGGACCATGTTGTGGGCCGCGACCTCGGCCTGCTCCACCGCGTTGGCCCAGTGCTCCAGCGAGATGAGCCGGTACTCGTAGACCGGGTTCGGGCAGCGGGCCACGTCGCCGGCGACGAAGACGTCGTCGGTGATCAGGCCGTTGAGGTCCATGGCCCGGCAGCCGGTGTCACAGGCGATGCCCCACACCCCCGCCGCCAGTCCCGACCCCTGCAACCACTCGGTGTTGCGGATGCCGCCGAGCGCGACCACCGCCACGTCGACGTCCAGGGTGCTGCCGTCGTCGAAGTGGGCCCGGCGCAGCCGGCCCTGCGCGTCGCCCTCCAGCCGGGTCACCTTGACCCGGCACCGCAGGTCGACGCCGTGCGCCCGTTGCAGGTCCGCGGCCACGTCCCCGACCATGGCGCCGAGCGCGCCGACCAGCGGGGCCGGCGCGAGTTCGGCGACGGTCACCGGGATGTCGCGCTCCCGGCAGATGGAGGCGATCTCGGAGCCGGTGAACCCGGCACCGATGACCAGCACCCGGGAGGGCCCGGCGGCGAGGGCCTGCTGCAGACCCTCGGCGTGTTCGCGGGTCCGTACGACGAACACGCCGTCCAGCGCCGCCTCGCTCTCCACGAACCAGGGCCGGGCCCGTACGCCGGTGGAGATCAGCACCCGGTCGAAGGGGACCTCGCGTCCGTCGGCGAGCCGTACGTGGTTGGCGGCCAGGTCGAGGCCGGTCGCGGGCACGCCGAGGAGCCACTCCGCGTCGATCTCGCGCCGGCGCGGCAGCGCGGTGGCGTCGGCCGGCACCCACCCGGTGAGCACCTGCTTGGACAAGGGGGGACGGTCGTAGGGTTCGCCGAGTTCGTCGCCGATCATCGTCAGCGAGCCGGTGAACCCCTCGTCGCGCAGGCACTCCGCGGCCCGCAGTCCGGCCAGCGACGCCCCGACGATCACGATGCGGCCGTCGCGCCTGAACGCGCGCAGGTTGTCGGCACTGGTCATGACGTCGACGCCTCCACCGGGACGTCCCGCCCCTGCGGCCGTCCCTCCAGCCGGTCGACCAGGATCGCCTGGACCGGACAGGCCGCCGCCGCCCGCAGCACCCGTTCGCGCTGGGCGTCGTCCGGGCTCGGGTCGTACATCAGCGCTTCCTCGCCGTGCATCCGGAACGCGTCCGGAGCCAGGAAGGCGCACTGCGCGTACCCCTCACATCGGGAAAGATCTACGACAACTCTCATCCCGGCCTCCACAGGACTGCGAGCCGCGGACCCTGAAGCAGGCACCGCTCCGGCGCGGGAGCGCGAGCCGCACCGCCTCTGCCGGGTCTCCGCAGCAACGACTGGTCATCGCGAGAAGCAGCTGGTCACTCTGGTCACGCTGGTCATCGCGGAAAGGGATCGGCGTCGGCGCAAGGACCGCCGTGACGTCGGTGGGACGCCCGGAGATCCTTGCGTTTCACCCGGTCAGCCTATGCCGCACCCCCCTGCGCCGCACCCCGGGAGACCGGCTCCCACGGCCCAGTCGGACACCGCGGACCCGGGTGCTCCGCCCGCGCCCGGCGGGTGGTCCGGCCGTCCGGGTGGTTCGGTGGCGGAAGGGGGTCGTGGTGCGGCGGCGGGCGTGGTGCCGCCCGGAGCAGGAGGTTTCCCGATGGCCTCGGAACAGCCGGTGTCCCCCCGTCCCGGGCCGCCGCGGCCCCTGACCGAGGAGGCCTTCCGTGACCTGTACCGCCGGCTGCGGGAGCGGGCCGGGGAGAGCGGGGCGGGCCGGCGGGGCGGGCTGGACCGGCTGACGCCGGAGCGGATCGTGGCGGCCGCCGCCGAGGTCCGCTCCGGACGCACCGTGTCACTGGCCGCGCCCGTCGAGACCAGGCCCGCTCCGGACAGCCCGGAGCCCGCGCGCCACCGGATGATCGGGCCCGCCCACGACGAGACCGCGGCGCCCGGCCTGGTCTTCGCCCGCGACCGGTTCGCCATGAACGTGCACAACGACGTCGACAGCCACCTCGACGCGCTGTGCCACGTGATCTTCGACGGCGAGCTGTACGGCGGTCTTCCCGCGAGCACCGTGTCGGCGGACGGCGCCGGGGCGCTCTCGCTCGACCTGGTACAGGACGGGATCGTCGGCCGGGGTGTCCTCCTCGACATCCCGCGACTGCGCGGGGTGCGCTGGCTGGAGCCCGGCGACCAGGTGACCGCCGAGGACCTCGCCGCGGCCGAGGCCGTGCAGGAGACCCCGGTCGGACCGGGTGACCTGCTGTTCGTACGGGTGGGGCACCGGCTGCGGCGCCGGACCCTCGGGCCCTGGGACGTGACGCGGGACCGGGCGGGCCTGCATCCGACGGCGATGGAGTTCGTGGCGGCGCGGGGCGTGGCGGTCCTGGGCTCGGACGGCAACAGCGACGCCGCGCCGAGCGCCGTCGCCGGGGTCGGGTTCCCGGTGCACGTCCTGGCCGTCAACGCCCTGGGCCTGTACCTGCTGGACTGGCTCGACCTGGAGGAACTCGCGACGCTGTGCGCACAGCGGGCCGGCCGCCACTTCCTGTGCGTCGTCGCCCCGTTGCGGCTCCCGGCGGCGACCGGCTCCCCGGTCAACCCGATCGCCGTGCTCTGACCCGGACGCCGTCACCTGTCCCGGCCGCCGTCCGCTCCCGGCCGGGCTCCGGGTGCCGGGCCCCCACCTGGCGCGTACGTTCGAAGCAGAGACAAGGACGGTGTTGCCATGGACGCCCTGCCCCCGTACGACGTCATCGTGATCGGCACCGGTGCCGGCGGCGGCACCCTGGCCCACCGGCTGGCCCCGTCCGGGAAACGGGTGCTGATCCTCGAACGCGGCGACTACCTGCCCCGCGAGCGCGACAACTGGGACTCCACCGCCGTGTTCGTGAAGGCCAAGTACCGGGCCCCGGAGTTCTGGCTGGACCGGCACGGCCACGAGTTCCCGCCCGAGGTGAACTACTACGTCGGCGGGAACACCAAGTTCTACGGCGCGGCCCTGTTCCGGCTGCGCCCCGAGGACTTCGGCGAGCTCCGCCACCACGACGGCATCTCCCCGGCCTGGCCGCTCGGTTACGACGACCTGGAGCCGTACTACACCGAGGCCGAGCACCTCTACCTGGTGCACGGCCGGCACGGCGAGGACCCCTGGGAAGGGCCGTGCAGCGCCCAGTACGCCTACCCGCCGGTCGAACACGAGCCGCGCATCGAGCAGTTGAGCCTGGACCTGGAGAAGCAGGGACTGCACCCCTTCCACCTGCCGATCGGGGTCGACCTCACCCAGGGCGAGGACGGCCGGGCCACCCACTCCAGCGCCTGCATCCGCTGCAACCGCGTGGACGGCTTCCCCTGTCTGCTGCGGGCCAAGTCCGACGCGCAGGTGATCTGCGTGGAGCCCGCGCTCCGGCACCCGAACGTGGACATGGTCACCAACGCCCGGGTGACCCGCCTGGAGACCGACCCCACCGGACGCAGCGTCACCTCCGTCGTCGCCGAACTCCCCGGTGAGCGCGAGGCCCGGTTCTCCGCCGACGTGGTGGTCGTGGCCTGCGGGGCCGTCAACTCGGCGGCGCTGCTGCTGGCTTCGGCGAACGACCGGCATCCGCGCGGGCTGGCGAACAGCTCCGACGTGGTCGGCCGGTACTACATGCGCCACAACAACCTGGCGCTGATGGCGGTCTCGAAGGAACCCAACGACACCCAGTTCCAGAAGACCCTCGCACTGCACGACTGGTACCTGGGCGCGGACGACTGGGAGTTCCCGCTCGGCGGGATCCAGATGCTCGGCAAGTCGGACGCCGACCAGATCCACGGCGAGGCCCCCCGCTGGGCCGGGGCGGTCACGCCGGACATGCCCTTCGAGGTGCTGGCCCACCACGCCGTCGACTTCTGGCTGTGCGGCGAGGACCTGCCGCAGCCGGAGAACCGGGTGACCCTGGAGGACCACGGCCGGATCCGGCTCACCCTCGACGAGGGCAACAACACCGCCGGTCTGGGACGGCTGCGGCACAAGCTCCAGCACATGCTCGGCCACCTGGGCATGCACGAGCACCACCTGCTGTCCCGCAGCATCTACCTGCACAAGGGCATGCCGATCGGCGCCACCGCCCACCAGGCCGGCACGGTCCGGTTCGGCACCGACCCCGCGTCCTCGGCCCTGGACGTCACCTGCAAGGCGCATGACCTGGACAACCTCTACGTCGTGGACACCAGCTTCTTCCCGAGCATCGGAGCGGTGAACCCGTCCCTGACGGCCATCGCGAACGCGCTGCGCGTCGGCGACCACCTGCTGGAGCGACTGGGCTGAGTCCGCGCGGGCACCCGGCCCCCGACCGGGCGAAGATCCTCCGCCGGGCAGCGCAACGCGGTCCGCCACGGCGTGCCGCCGCCGTCCGCCGGTGCTTGTCTGAGGGCCCGGACCGCCGGGCGACGGGCCCGGCGGAGACGGCCACGCAGTGGAGGAGCAGGACATCGTGAGTTCCACCGAGGGCGCACCCCGGGGCGTGATCCCCGCGCACCTGCTGAAGGGCCAGAAGGCGCTGGTCACCGGCGCGAACTCCGGGATCGGCAAGGCGACGGCCATCGCCCTGGGCCGGGCCGGGGCCGATGTCGTCGTCAACTACGTGGCCGGCGCCGACGAGGCCGAGCAGGTGGTCGAGGAGATCACCGGCCACGGGGTCAAGGCGGCCGCCTACGAGGCGGACGTCTCCGACGAGCAGCAGGTCGTCGCCATGATGGACCGGATGGTCCAGGAGTTCGGCACGATCGACATCCTGGTCGCCAACGCCGGACTCCAGCGGGACGCGCCGTTCACCGAGATGACCCTCGCCCAGTGGCAGAAGGTCCTGGACGTCAACCTCACCGGCCAGTTCCTCTGCGCCCGGGAGGCGACCAAGGAGTTCCTGCGGCGCGGGGTCGTGCCCGAGGTGTCCCGGGCGGCCGGGAAGATCATCTGCATGAGTTCGGTGCACCAGGTCATCCCGTGGGCCGGGCACGTCAACTACGCCTCCTCCAAGGGCGGTGTGCAGATGATGATGGAGACACTGGCCCAGGAGCTGGCCCCGAAGAAGATCCGCGTGAACGCGATCGCGCCCGGAGCCATCAGGACCCCCATCAACCGCAGCGCCTGGGACACCCCCCAGGCCCAGCAGGACCTGCTGAAACTGATCCCCTACGACCGGGTCGGCGACCCCGAGGACATCGGCTACGCGGCCGTCGCCCTCGCCTCCGACCTGATGGACTACGTCGTCGGCGCCACCCTCTACGTCGACGGCGGGATGACCCTCTTCCCGGGCTTCGCCACCGGCGGCTGACCCGTGCACACGGCCCTGGCCCTCGCCGGATCCCTCGCCGACGCACCGGCGCAGACGCTCCCGGCCCGGTCGATGATGGCCTTCACCCTGGCCTCCCACATCATCCTGGTCCCCCTGGGCGTCGCGCTGCCGCTGATCACGCTCGTCATGCACGGCCTCGGCCTGCGCCGCGGTGACGCCACCGCCCTGCTGCTGGCGAGGCGGTGGTCGGCCGTCATGGCGGTGCAGTTCGCCATCGGCGTGGTCACCGGCACGGTGCTGTCCTTCGAGTTCGGGCTGCTGTGGCCCGGCATGATGGGCCGCTGGGGCGACGTCTTCGGCATCGGCTTCGGCGTCGAGGCGTGGGCGTTCTTCCTGGAGGCCGTCCTCATCGCCATCTACCTCTACGGCTGGCGCCGGCTGCCCGCCAGGACCCACTTCCTGCTCGGCCTGCCCCTGCCGCTGGTGGCCCTGCTCGGCGCCTTCGGCATCCTGGCCGCCAACTCCTGGATGAACACCCCGCGCGGCTTCACCCTGGACGCCGCGGGCAACCCGGTCGACGTGAAGATCTGGAAGGCCGTCTTCACCCCCATGTTCGGCCCGGAGTACTGGCACTTCGTCTTCGCCATGTTCGTGACCGCGGGGTACGTGGTGGCCGGTGTCTACGCCGTCGGCCGGCTGCGCGGCCGCCGGGACCGCTACCACCGGCTCGGCTTCACCGTCCCCTTCACCCTCGCCGCCGTGTGCACGCCCGTGCAGTTCGTCCTCGGCGACTCCATCGCCCGGCAGGTCTTCCACAAGCAGCCGGTGAAGTTCGCCGGCATGGAGATCGTCTGGGAGACCGCCACCCACCAGCCGGAGTACCTGTACGGCCGGCTGCACCCGGACGGCAGCATCTCCGGCGGCATCCGGATCCCGCAGCTCGACTCCGTCCTGGCCGGCTTCCGCCCGGACACCCGGGTCACCGGGCTCACCTCGGTCCCGGCGAGCGACCGGCCGACGGCCACCCAGGCCTCCATCGCCCACTTCGCCTTCGACACCATGGTCGGGATCGGCTCGCTGCTGCTCCTGCTCGCGCTCTGGTACGGCCTCGTGTGGCTCCGGCGGCGCCGGCTGCCGGTCTCCCCGTGGTTCTTCCGCGCCGCCGCGTGCGCCGGCGTGGCCTCCGTGGCGGCCGTCGAATGCGGCTGGATCACCACCGAGGTGGGCCGCCAGCCGTGGATCGTCTACCAGAACATGCGGGTCGCCGATGCGGTCACGGCGACCCGCTCCACCGGCCTGTGGATCATGTTCGCGGTGGTCGTCGTCGTGTACGTCCTCGTCTTCGGGTCGTTCCTCGCGGTGCTCCTGAAGATGCGCTCCCGCTGGCGGCTCGCCGACGAGCAGGGCGGCCCGCGGCCGCCGAAGGAGACCCCGGAGCACGAGACACCGGAGACGGACACGCCGTACGGGCCGCGCGCCGGCGGGAGCCGGCTGTGATCGCCGGGGTGATCGCCGTCGTCCTGCTGCTCGCGATCGCCGCCTACGCCTGCGGCGGGGGCACCGACTACGGCGCCGGCTTCTGGGACCTGACCGCGGGCGGCGCCGAGCGCGGCAAGCGTCCGCGGTGGCTGATCGACCACGCGATGGAGCCCGTCTGGGAGGTCAACAACGTCTGGCTGATCTTCGTCCTGGTCATCATGTGGACGGGTTTCCCGGTCCTCTTCCAGCGGGTGTTCACCACCATGTGGCTGCCGCTGGCGCTGGCCGCGGTGGGCATCGTGCTGCGCGGCGCCGGCTTCGCCCTGCGCAGGCCCGTACGGCGGCTGGCCGGACGGCGCCTGTACGGGGCGGTGTTCGCCGTCTCCTCGCTGCTCACGCCGTTCTTCCTCGGCGCCGCGGCCGGCGGGGTGGCCTCCGGCCGGGTGACCGCCACCACCACGGCGTCCACGGACGCCTGGGCCAACCCCACCTCCCTGCTGTTCGGCCTGCTCGCCGTCGCCGCCACGGCCACCCTCGGCGCCGTCTTCCTCGCCGCGGACGCCCGCCGCTTCGCCGCGCCCGACCTGGACCGCCACTTCCGCCGCCGGGCCTTCGGCGCCCTGGCCGCCGTCGCCGTACTCGCCGTCGTCACCCTGTTCGTCACCCACGGGGACGCGCACCACGTGTGGCACGGCCTGACGCACGGCGTCGGCCTCTTCTTCGTGATCGTGGCGGCGCTGGCCACGCTCGCCACCGTATGGCTGCTGACCCGCCCCTCGGGGGCCTGGTCGCGGGTCGCGGCGGTCGGTGTGGTCGCCTCGTCGATCCTCGCCTGGGGCATGGCGCAGCGCCCCTACCTCGTCCCGACCTCGCTGACCGTCGCCGAGGGCGCGGGCGCCCCCACCACCCTGCGCTGGCTGGGGCTGGTCACCCTGGTCGCCGTGGTCCTCGTCGTCCCCGCGGTCGTCTTCCTGTACTGGCTCGACACCCACGGCGAACTGGAGGGCCTCACCGACGCCGACCTGCGGCGCGGCGGCGACGAGGCCTGACTACCGCCGGTCGAGGGCGTCGTTGAGGGTGATCGCCGAGTCGATGAGCGCGAGGTGGGTGAACGCCTGCGGGAAGTTGCCGAGTTGGCGGCCCGTCGGGTCGATCTCCTCGGAGTACAGGCCCAGGTGGTTCGCGTACCCCATCATCTTCTCGAAGACCAGCCTCGCCCGGTTCGTCCGGCCGGCCCGCGCCAGGGCGTCGACGTACATGAACGTGCACAGCGAGAAGGTGCCCTCCGAGCCGCGCAGGCCGTCCGGCGAGGCGCTGGGGTTGTACCGGTAGACCAGGCTGTCGCTGACCAGCTCCTCCTCCATGGCGTCCAGGGTCGCCCGCCACATCGGATCCCCGGGCGTGACGAAGCCGACCGTCGCCATCCGCAGCAGCGCGGAGTCGAGGACCTCGCCGCCGTAGTGCTGCACGAAGGCCTGCCGGTCCTCGCTCCAGCCCTTGGCCATGACCTGCTCGTAGACGGCGTCCCGTTCGGCCTGCCAGCGTCCGGGGGTCGACGGCCATCCGGTCGCCTCGGCCAGGCGCAGCGCGCGGTCGAACGCCACCCACGACATCACCCGCCCGTACGTGAAGTCCTGGCGGCCGCCGCGGGTCTCCCAGATCCCCTCCTCCGCCTGGTCCCAGTGGTCGGCCAGCCACTCCAGGTCCGTCCGCAGCGAGGTCCAGCCGACGTGCCCGACCGTGAAACCGTGCCGGTGCGCGAAGTAGATGCTGTCCAACGCCTCGCCGTAGATGTCCAGTTGAAGCTGGGCGGCGGCGCCGTTGCCGATCCGGACCGGGGCGGACCCCTCATAGCCCTCCCAGTGGTCGAGAATCCGCTCGTCCAGTTCGGAGGAGCCGTCGACCTTGTACATGATGTTCAGCGGACCCGTGTCGCCGTGCCGGCCGGCCCGCTCCTTGACCCGGTCGCCCAGCCAGATGATGAACGCCCTGGCCTCCTCCGTGAAGCCCAGTCCCAGCAGGGCGTACACGGAGAACGAGGCGTCCCGGATCCAGGTGAAGCGGTAGTCCCAGTTGCGCTCGCCGCCCAGCTGCTCGGGCAGGGCCGCCGTCGGGGCGGCCACCAGGGCGCCGCTGGGGGCGAAGGTCATCAGTTTCAGCGTGATCGCGGACCGCTCGACCACCTCCCGCCAGCGCCCGGTGTAGCGGGACTGCGCCAGCCAGGTGCGCCAGAACGCCACCGTCTCGTCGAAGAGCCGTTCGTGCTCCTCGCGGCGGATCTCCCGGGGCGGGCCGTCCGCGCCCATCTCCAGGACCAGCCCGCGCTGCTCGCCCGCTTGCAGGGTCAGCGAGACCTGGAGGTCGGCGTCCCGGTGGGTCAGCAGGTCCGAGAGCCGCTCGTCCTCGGGTTCCCTGACGGGGTGCACGGTGAGCGTCGTGCCGTCCTCCGCGGCGAACACCGCCCCGTGCGGGGTGATGTGCACCTCGTGCTTCATGAGCCCGTAGTCGAACCGCGGGGCCACCTCCACGTCGAAGGTCATGGTGCCGCGCACACACCGGACCAGGCGGACCAGCCGGTGCCTGGACGTGGCCGTCGTACCGGTGACCGGCATGAAGTCGAGCACCTCGCCGGCCCCCGCCTCGGTCATGAACCGGGTCACCAGGATCGCCGTGTCGGGAAGGTACAACTGCTTGGTCGAATGGGTCGGGTGGGCCGGCCGGACCGTGCAGTGGCCGCCGTTCTCCTTGTCGAGCAGCGCCCCGAACACGCTCGGCGAGTCGAACCGGGGCGAGCAGAACCAGTCGACCGCTCCCTCGGTGGTCACCAGCGCGGCGGTCTGCAGGTCGCCGATCAGCCCGTGGTTCTCGATCAGCGGGTAGTCGTCCATCGGGGCGCCCCTTCCGGCGTGCGAGTCACCCGAGCGCACCCCCTCGATCAGCGTAAGCCGGTGCTCCCGCCCCGGCTCGTCGGCCCGGACCAGCCCCGCACCGCCCGCACGGCGGCCGCCAGGACGTCCGCCGGGCTCTCCGCTTCGTTGACGTCGACGGTGGCGCCCGGTTCGTCGGGGTGCAGCGGATCCAGCGTGGCGTACTGGGAGTCGAGCAGCTCAGGCGGCATGAAGTGGCCCGTGCGCCGCGCCAGGCGGGCCACCGCCACCTCACGGTCGAGGTGCAGGTACAGGAACCACACGTCCGCACCCGTGCGCCGGAACCGGTCGCGGTACGCGCGCCGGAGCGCGGAGCAGGAGGCGACACCGCCGTGTCCGCTCGCCGCGGTGGCCCGGATCCACCGCGTGATCGCCGCCAGCCAGGGCCGCCGGTCGGCGTCGTCCAGCGGGTGTCCGGACGCCATCTTGGCGAGGTTCGCGGCGGGATGGAGGTCGTCCCCCTCCAGGAACGGCACACCGAGCAGCTCCGCGAGTCCGGCTCCCACGGTGGACTTGCCGGACCCGGACACCCCCATCACGATCACCACGCGCGAACCGCCGGCGCCGGGAAGCATGCCTCCACTATCACCCCGGGCCGCCGATCGGGCAGCGGGACAACCCGGGGCGCGGTCCAGCCGTCTTCTCCTCTCGGGCAAGCTGGTCCCTGGCCCGGGGGAGAACGGATCGCGACCGGAAGGTGGCAGCGACAGAAAATTGAGATACATACCTAGGCAGTTTTCTGCGCGGACGGACAGCACGGGCACGGCGAGACCCTGGGCCGTGGCGGGTGGCGTGGCCCTCGGATTCCTCGTGGCGCTGGAATTCTTCGCGCGCCGCCACGGCCTGCCGGGGCCGCTCACCAACCAGGCACGGGAGGTGGTGTTCGCCCCGAAATCGGGGTTCCTGCTGTACGCCGGCATGGCGTTGACGATGACGGTGCTCACCTGGCGGCAGCGGTTCGTCGCGCTGGGCGCCGCGATCGGGATCGACCTGGTGTTCTGGGTGGTCCGCTGGGCGTCCGGCACCGAGGTGACCGAGGGCCACCCGTTCGGCAACGGCGCGCTGTGGGTGATCCTGGGCATCGGGGTCCTCGCCGTCACCCGCCGGACCGGGCCGGAACGCGTCCTGCTGCTCAAGGGGGTGGGGCTGGGTCTGCTGCTGGTCACCGGCCGCAAGACCGGGGACATCTGGCTGATCATCACCTCCAAGACCCGGCCCACGGTGCTCGACCAGTACGTGGCGACCGCCGACCACGCGCTGGGCAACCCCTCCTGGCTGGTGGGCCGGCTGGTCACGGCCACCGGCGCGGTCGGTTACAACCTCCTCGACGTCGTCTACAGCCAGCTCGCCGTGGCCGCGGTCGTCGTCGCGCTGTACCAGCTGCGGAACGTGGCGGCCGAACGCCGCTTCCCGCGCCACCACCTGGTGCGCACGTTCCTCGCGATCGGCCTCCTCGGACCGGCCGTCTACATGATCTTCCCGGTGGTCGGGCCGGTCTTCGCGTACGGCACCGGCGTCGAGCACTGGTCGTCGCTCAGCCTGTGGCCGGAGGCGGTCCCGCCCTCGGGCGGGCACTTCGAGGTGGCGAACCTGTGGCCGGGCACCCCGCCGCCGGTGGCTGCCCCGCACCCCATGGGGTTCGACGGGGTCACCCCGCGCAACTGCATGCCCAGTCTGCACACGGCCTGGGCCGTCACGATCTTCGTGCACTCCCGCGGCGGCCCGCGGCCGCTGCGCTGGGCGGGCGCGTTCTGGCTGGTCGCCACGCTCACCGCGACGCTGGGGTTCGGCTACCACTACGGCGCCGACCTCGTCGCGGGCGTGGTGTTCGCGCTGACGGTCGAGGCGGCGCTGCGCACCTTCGACCGCGGCTGGGACCGGGCGGGGATACGGCTGGTGGCGTACGGCACGACGGTCTTCGTCGCGCTGCTGGTCGCCTACCGCTGGCTGCCGTTGCCGATGGCCGAGCACCCGTGGCTGGCCGGGCCGCTGCTCGTGCTGGCGATGGCCTCGGTGGTCTACGGCTTCGTACGGACCGTCGCCCAGTGGGACCCGAAGGCCGTGCCCGTGCCACGACCGGAACTCCAGCCGGAACCGACGTGACCTGCCCGGCCCCGTACGGCCGGACGGCGGCCCGGGTACGGAACCCGGGCC
>NZ_JBEYJU010000125.1:0-21904 GCF_040703965.1 Streptomyces sp. NPDC006655
GGCTCCAGCTTCGCCCACTGCGCATTCGTCAGATCGTGCCTCCCCACGAAGTGGATCTTGACACATCAAGATCCACTTCTGAAACGCACCCTAGCACCGCTTGGTCGTCGGCGAGGTGCTCGACGACGTAGGCGCGCACGTCATCGCGGACCGCGTCGGCGTCCCACTTCGCACGGTGCAGCAGGTGCTGCATGCCGTCCGGGGTCGCGTTGCCCGCATGCTCGGCCAGCGTCCAGCAGTTCTTCCTCGGCAGGTCCGACAGCAGTCCGAGCACCAACGCGGTTGCGCGACGTCGGGGTTCGACCCGCGCGAACCGGCCCGCCACGCGACCCATCAGCTGGTCGAACATCGCCTGCCACCGGGCAGGCACTACGCTGTGGCCCGCGGCCACCGCCTGATCTTCGTTTGTCCACACAACTCACGATGATCAACGGTGGCCGCAGCCATCTCCGCACCAGCCCCGACCAGCAAGATCACGATCTACGGCTGGAGTACTAGGAAGTAGTCCAGTGACTTTCCGAGTCGTCCTAGAGGGCGTCTGAAAAGCCTGTCAGTGGGCAAGTCGCCTGGTAGCGGGGTGGTGCGCACTTTCGGGGGGCTGGGGTGTGCGGGCTGCGTACCCGTTACTCGACGGATCTGTCCGATCCGGAGTGGGAGATCCTCTGTCCGCTGGTTCCGGCGGTGAAGCCCGGTGGATGACCGGCGAGACACACCCGGCGGGAGATCCTCAACGCGTTGGCGTACTGGCTGCGGGCCGGCTGTGCCTGGAGGCTGTTGCCGCATGATCTGCCGCCGTCGCAGACCGTCTACCACTACTGGCGGCGATGGCAGCAAGAAGGCGTGTGGGAGCGGATGTAGACGGCGCTGCGCGAACGCGAGCGGGTGCAACTCGGCCGTGATCCCACGCCCAGCGCGGCTATCGTGGACAGTCAGAGCGTCCGGGCCAGTGAGCGCGGTGGCCTGCACGGGTACGACGGCGGCAAGAAAGTCAGCGGCATCAAGCGCCACCTGCTTGTCGATACCCGCGGCACTGTCCTGGTGGCCTGTGTGAGCCCGGCGAGCGTCGGCGATCGCGACGGCGCCGTGGTGCTGTTCTCCCGGGCTGATGCACCGCCGCCTCGCCCGCGACTATGAGACGCTCACGACCAGCTCCGAGGCGATGATCCACATCGCCTCGATCGACAATCTCAGCAAGCGTATAACGGACGAGACCACGCCAACCCGGCAGGGAACTTACTAGGACATACGGGCAATACGCCCAGATCAAATGCCCTCTCAGTGTTCGTGGCACACCTCCAGCCGTAGATCGTGATACGACGCGCTTGGTTCTCCTGATCTGCCCAAGCCGAGCCTGGTGTAGTGGCCTACAAGCACGAGCTGCGCGGGAATAGGGTCAGCGCTGCTTGGCCAGGAATGCCTGGAACGCATCCACCCCCGGTCCGGTCAGCGGAGCGCCGTGGCCGAAGCCGACTGCGGTGACGTCAGTGGGAATTCGAGCGGCACCGGATGCTCGGGCGGCGGGCTCGGCGGCGAAGGTGGCCGGCCCGTAGCCGAGGAGGCGGGCGTGGAACACTGCGTCGCCGACCAGCACCGTGCGGGTGGGTTCGTGCAGCAGCGCAATGTGGCCGGGGGAATGGCCCGGCGTGTGGATCACACGCAAACCGCCGGAACCAGCGATGAGTTCGCCGTCTTCAACCGTCGCATCGGCTTTGAACGGCGTCCAATGCGCGGCCGGAAGCTGGTCGAACCACCGGGCTGCCGGGCTGGACCGGCCGTCCGACGGCACCCGTCCGTCGGAAAGCCACGCTGCGTCGGCGGCATGGATCAAGACGCGGGCACCGGTGTGCTCGCGCAGTGCGGGTGCGCCCCGCACGTGGTCGGGGTGCGCATGAGTGAGCACGATCCGGTTCAGGTCGGCAGGGTCTCGGCCCAACTCGGTCATCGTGCGCAGCAGCAGGTCGACGGCTTTGCCGCTGCCGACGTCGACGAGGGTCAGGCCGTCGTCACCCTCGATCAGGTAGGCGTTGTTGGTCTTGGATATGGCGATGTGGATGACGCCGGGAGCAAGGAGCGGCACGGGTTCTCCTCGGTGCGGAGCGGGGTGAGTCACCAGCGCGGTGCGGTGAAGTCGATGGGTCGGGGCGTGAGGTCCGCGTGTGGATGGCCAGGCCGTGCATCCTGCAGGCGATGATCGTCCCCGGTCGGCCACGCAGTGCGGCAGGACCAGCTGGGTGAGGCGGGCGGCGCCGAAGACGTTGACCTCCCTCCGGCGGCGCGCCTCGTCCATGGGCACGTCCTCGACGGCACCGTAGGTGCCGTGGCCGACGTTGTTGACCAGCACGTCGACCCGGCCGGTTTCGGCGGCGCCGTAGACGATGCAGCCGAGGGCGACCAGCTTGGTGGCCACCGCTTCGCCGAAATCCTACGGCGCGCCGGTGACCAACGCGGTCTTCACGACCGTCATGTCAGTTGTTCGCGGGCACATAGTTCGCGGGCACGCCGGTGGCGCGGCGCATGAACGCGTCAAAGGTGCGGTTGGGCAGCGTTTTGTGCAGGAAGATCATGGGCTTGGCACCGAAGCCGACGGCGTAACGCGTCTTGGGCCGGCGTGCCCGGACCGCCGTTCCCACCGGTCAGTTCGAGAACGCGCTCGGCGGCACCCTCACCGCGCCGAGCTTCTCCGCCTGCTTCAGTCGACGCTGATCCAGGTCCACGAGGTGGACGGCGGCCGCGCCGCGGGCGAGGGCCAGTTGCGCGATGAGGAGGCCGACCGGGCCGGAGCCGACGACGCCCACGGTCGCACCGCTCTGGAAGCCGGTCTTGACGAGTGCCTCCCAGGCGGTGGGGAGGATGTCGGTGAGGAGGAGCGCGTCCTGGTCGGACACGGAGGCGTCGAGTTCGCTGAGTGTGAAGTCGGCGCGCGGGACGCGGACGTATTCGGCCTGGCCTCCGTCGAGGATGCCTCCGCCGAAGAGCCGATACTCGGCGCACCGGGGCTGGTTCGCGGTGCGGCAGGGTTTGCACCGTCCGCAGGCGACGAACATCTTCGACAGCACTCGCTGCCCCTCGGTCACATGGTGTACCTGGGTGCCCGTCTCGACGACGGTGCCGATGAACTCGTGCCCCAGCGTGAGGGTGGGCGGCAGGAACGGGTGCCGGACGAAGTGCAGATCCGTTCCGCACACGGCGGCCGCGGTCACCTTGACGATCACGTCATCGGGTTCCACGACAGTGGGCTTGGGAGCATCCGTCACTTCGACGGTGCCGTTGCCCTGGGTGACGACAGCGAGCATTCCTGGTTCCTTTGCCGACGCACGTCCGTCTTCGGCCGTGCGCATCAATTCGTCAGGCGGAGGTGGTGCGGGGGCTCGTGGAGCGCAGAGCGTGTTCGATGTAGGACAGTTCCATCACGTGCTCGGCCGTCTTCCAGTAGAGGTCGAGCATTCCGGGGTGCGGCGTCGTGAACGACGACGGTGCCCAGGCGCCGTCGTGGCGCTGGCGTCGTACGAACCACTCGCCCATGCGGACCGTCCAGGGGAGGTGGCCGCCGTCCGGGTCGGCCGTGAGCATGGCGGCGGCGCCCCAGCCGAACTTGCAGATCTGCACCGACGTCGAGTCGTCGTACTGCTCTTCGGTGCCACCTGTGGTGAGGGCGAGGTACTCACGGCCCAGCCGGAGCGCGGAGGCGTCGCTGGTCTGTTGCGCGTATCCGGCGAGGAAGGCGGCGGCGATGCCGGGGTGGAAGTACGCCTGCCGGGGCGCCCGGAAGTCGACCACGCGCAGGAAGGCAGTCTCGTCCGGGAAGTGGGTGACCAGGGTGTCGCCGCGGCGGCTGGTGAACAGCCGGTGGGGCAGGTCGGGCTGGTCGGCGAGGTTGCGATTCAGCCACCGGTGGACGCCGTCGGCGGTGTGACGGTCACCGGTGACCAGCGCGGAGAAGCCCAGTTGGGCGGTCTTGAGGTTGTCCTCCAGGGGGTCCTGCGCGAAGTCGCGAAGGTCGTAGGCTCCGCCGGTGTCGGGGTTCTGGAAGCGCGCGAGCGTGGTGTTGATCGAGGTCGCGGTGTCGTAGCGGCCGAGCAGCCAGGAGGCGATCGCGAGAGGGGAGAGGTGGTAGACGGGGCTGCCGCCGCCGGGGGCGTCGTAGGGGCCGGGGCGGAGGTCGCCTTCGTCGGTGAGGGCCTCGCGTTCGGCCCAACCCATCATCGCGGCGGCGGCGTCCGGGGCTCCGCCGACGCACAGGGCCCAGGGGGCGCGCCACCACGAGTTGGCGGCCTCGGCGCCTTCGGGGCGGCCGTCGTCGGCAATGCGGTCGCGCAGCCAGGCAACCCCGTTGGCCCGTGCCTGGCTGATCCGGGTCAGCAGGTCGGGGGTGGGTTCGGTCGGCCAGGGGGTCGTTTCCGTGTCTGACGCGAGGGTCGTCATGGTGTCTTCTCCAGGGCGGTTGTGGAGGAAGGAGTGAGGAGGAGGGTCAGGTCGTCGAATGGTTCGTCCACGGGGTAGACCCCGTTGAAGAGTTCGGATCCCTGAGCCGTCAGCCGGACGTGCGTGCCGAGGCAGGGGCCGGTGTGGTCCGTCGGATCGGCGGTCCGCAGATGGAGGGTGGTCAGGGGGATGCGGTCGGGTGACTGGCCGGGCGGTGCCGCGACGGTCAGGGTTCCGACGCCGCCGATGACGGACAGCCAGGGGTCGGCGATGCGGAGGAAGAGCAGCCCGTGGTGGGCGGCGAAGCGTACGTCTCCCCGGAACTTCAGCAGGCCGGTGACCGTGTCGGCGTTGAATGCCGACGCATCGTCCGGGCTGAAGAGGAACATGTGCTCGTCGACGACCGAGGCGCCGTCGGTGACCGAGCAGCGGCCTTCTGGAGAGCGGGCGATGTAGCGCAGGAACGGGACTTTGATGCTCCATCGCAGTCCGGGCAGGGCGGCCGGGCCGGCGGTCATGCCACTGCCTGCCGGGGATCGTCGGCGATGAGCTTCTTCAACGGCACCGTGGTGTCGGTGGCCGCTTCGGGCGGGATGGTCCGGCCCGCGGCCAAGGCGGAGCGTACGGCGAGGAAGTCGGCCGGCCGGTTGACGAAGTCGCCAGCGACCAGATGTCCGCCGCGGTAGTAGAGGACGGCGAACTTCTCCGTGTCCGGCTCGCCGCGTACGACGTACCGGTCATGGCCGGTCGACAGGCCCGCGACCTGGAGTTTGAGGTCGTACTGGTCGGACCAGAACCAGGGCACGGCCGAGTAGGGAACCGGCCTGCCAGCGAGCAGGGCGGCGGCGGTCTTCGCCTGTTCGATGGCGGTGTTCACCGACTCGAAGCGGATCCGGGCCGGGCCGTTGGGGAGGGCCACCGGCGGGGGGCAGGCGACGCAGTCGCCCGCGGCGACCGTGGTGGCGTCGGAGGTGAGGCCGTACTCGTTGACGACGATGCCGTTGTCGACGCTCAGTCCGAGCTGCTCGGCGAGTTCGGTGCGGGGGACGGCGCCGATCCCGACGACCACCAGATCGGCCGTCAGCACGCTGCCGTCGGGGAGTTCGGCGCCACGGACGCGCCCGTGACCGTCGTCGAGGAGGCGTACGGGCGGCGCTCCGAGGTGCACCCGCACCCCGCGCCGGGTGTGGGCGTCGAGGAAGAACTCGCTGGTCGGGACGCCTACGGCACGTTCGAGCAGTCGGTTGTCGGCGAGGGTGACGGTGACCTCGCAGCCGAGCCCCCGGGCACTGGCCGCGACTTCGAGTCCGATGAAGCCACCGCCGATGACCAGGACGTCGACCGCCTCTGCCAGGGCCGCACGCAGGGCGAGCGCGTCGTCGGCGTCCCGGAGGTAGTGGACGCCGGCCAGCTCGGCGCCGGGGACGGGCAGTCGGCGCGGGCGGGCGCCCACAGTGAGCGCGAGCCGGTCGAACGCGAAGCTACGGCCGGAGTGCGCGTACGCGACCCCCGCACCGCCGTCGCCCCGGTCGACCCGGATGATGCGTTCCCCGAGCACCAGATCGATGCCCTGGTCGGCGTAGAACGCCTCCGAACGCATTGCGATCGCGTCGGGCGACGTCCCCGCGTGCAGGAGGGTCTTGGAGAGCGGTGGACGCTGGTAGGGCGCGTGCCGTTCGGCGCCGACCACGGTGATCGGGGCTGTGTAGCCGTACTCGCGGAGGGAACAGGCCAGCTGGATGCCGGCCTGGCAGGCGCCCACCACGAGCACGCCGGTGTCGCGCGGGGCGACGGCGCTGCTGTTCACGACGTGCTACTCCTGGGCTTCCGGGGTGATCACGCGCAGCGCGCCGAGCTCTTCGGAGAGCTTGATCTGGCAAGACAGCCGGGAGTTGGGGCAGCGGTCGACGACCGTGCCGTCGAGCATCTCGTCCTCCATTCCGCTGACCGGTTCCAGCCGATCCAGGTCGGCTTCGTCCACGAAGACGTGACAGGTGGCGCAGGACAGGACGCCGCCGCATTCGCCGGTGATGCCGGGGACGCCGTTGCGGACTGCGGTCTGCATCACCGAGTCGCCGACCAGGCCGTCGACGACGCGGACCTCACCGGCGTGGGACACATACGTGACCTTTGGCATGTTCGTCACACCTCCGTCGGGGCTGAAGCGGGAGTGAAGGTCGCGGGGACCGAGATGTAGCCGTGCGCGCTCCCGATGCTCGGGTAGCCGACCACGGCGTCGGGGTCGATGCGCAGGCCAGGCAGCCGGGTGAGGATCGTCTCCAGCATGGCGTCGAGTTCGGCCTTGGCCAGGGGCGAGCCGAGGCAGCGGTGGTTTCCGGTGCTGAAGGAGACGTGGTCGCGCGCGTTGTCCCGCTCCAGGTCGAGCCGGTCCGGGTCGGGGAACTTCAGCGGGTCGCGGTTGGCGCCGGCCAGCCACAGGTAGACGCTCTCCCCACGGGCGATCGGCTGCCCGAGGATCTCGGTGTCCCGTACGGCGGTACGGGCGAGGCCGGTCGCCGGTGGCCAGAACCGCAGGAATTCCTCGATGGCGTTCTTCCGGTACGCGGCGTCCGCGCGCACCCGCTCCGCCTGGTCCGGGTGCTGAGTGAGATGGATCAGCGCACTCGCGGTCGCGGCGGTAGTGGTGTCGAAGCCGCCGAAGACCAGGGCGTTCACCATGCTCTCGGCCACATCGAGACCGAGCGGTTCGCCCTGCACCGTACCGGTGGCCAGGGCCGAGAGGACGTCACCGGCCGGGGTCTGGCCGCGTTCCGTCAGCATCTCGCGAAAGCGGGTGCGCAGCCGTGCCTGTGCCTCGTGCGGGTAGCGGGGATCGTCCGGCAGCAGGTACACACCCTCGTGCGCGGCGTAGGCGGCGTCGTGCCAGTCGTCGGGGTCGTATCCGAGGACGTAGAGCGTGGTGCGTGCCGTGGTCGGGATGATCACGTCGTCGATCAGCTCGGCGTGCCCCCGCCCCGCCACCTTGTCGAGGGCCGCGTCGAGGTACTCCCGGGCGACGGGAGCCCACTGGCGCAGGGCTTTCGGGGTGAAGAACGGCGCTTCGATGCGGCGGCGTTCGGTGTGCAGCGGCGGGTCGGACTCCCCGAGGTGCAGCCGGTAGGGCATCCGGGGGATGGCCTGGCCCTTGCCGCCGTTCTCGGTGCCGGTCAGGTCGTTGACGGAGGTGAAGGTCTCCCAGTCGGAGCCGATGCGCTGCACCTCCTCCCAGGAGGCCACCACCCAGTAGCCGCCGTGGTGTTCGGTCCAGGCGATGGGGCTGCCGGTGGCGTGGAACCGGGCGGCGAGTTGCTTCCAGGTGTCGCGGTAGGCGGGAGAGTGGTGGTCGAAGTCGATGACCGGCCTGCCGGTGGCCGACCGCCGGACGAGGTCGTGGGTGACACTCATGTCGTACGGGCCTTTCTTCGCGGGAGCGGCATCAGAACTGGCCGGCGGAGGCGGCTTTGGCGATGACCTCGTCGAGGATCGGGACGATGGCGTCGCCGAACCCGATGGGGTCGTCGCAGGGGGCGAAGTGCCCGAGCCCGGCGACCTTGATGAACTTGGCGCCGGGGATGAACTTCTCCACGGCCGGGCCGCCGTTGACGTCGTCGTCGCTGGCCGGGTCGTACTCGCCGGTGACGACGTAGACGGGCTTCGCGTGGGCGTCGATCTTGTGCCCGTTCTCCTTGAGGTCGTGCTCGTAGGCGAAGTAGTCGTTGTCGCCCGCGTAGATGCCGGGGAACGCCGAGCGGTAGATCCAGTACGTCTCGTGCGCGTTCGGCTCGGGTGCCTGGGGCGCGGTCGCACCGAAGTTGAGCGCGGGGGCGTAACTGTCGGCGATCGACGGGGTACGGAACATGTCGTTGGAGAAGCCGTCGAACAGCGGCGGGTTGCCGTACCAGCCGTTGAGGGAGATGAACGCGCCGAAGCGGTCGCCGCGTTCGGCCGCGAGGTCGAGGGCGAGCTGGCCGCCGACCGAGCAACCCATGAAGTACGGGTTGTCCAGGCCCAGGGTGTCGGCGATCGCAACCACCCAGTTGATCAGGCCGTCGCGGCCGGGGCGGTAGGTCTCCTCCCACCAGCGCACCCCGATCGGAGGCAGCGACTTGCCGTGGTAGGGCAGGTCGTAGGCGTACATCGTGAAGCGTTCCTGCATCCGCGGGTCGGCCAGCAGGTGGCGGTACTGGCGGCCGTCGGCGCCTGCGGTCGCCTGCAGCAGCAGCGGGATCGGGCCGTGGCCGGAGGTCTCGTAGTAGATCCGTGCCTCCTGGCCGTTCGCGGAGACGTAGACGTACCGTCCGACGGCGTTGTCCGTCTCGCGGAAGGGGTCCTGGAAGGGTTTGCGGACCGGCGCGCCGGCCACCGTCTCGCGCACCACCTGGTACAGGCGGGCCCATCCGCTCTGCCAGGGGGCGACGGTGCCGACGAAGTCGCCGACGATGCTCAGACCGCGGGTCATGCCGACGACGCAGCTCTCGTAGCCGGCCGGGGGGACAGCGGTGGAGAACGCGGTCGACCAGAACTCGGCCGGCGCGGAGAAGGTCACATCGGCGGCGAGGTCCGCGTGCGCGTCCTCGGCCCTGGCGGGGACACCGTCCTCGAACACCAGGTCGAACGCCCCCTCGGGCAGATCGAACCGGACGCGGCCGGAGTAGGTGCGCAGCTTGTAGGCCAGTTCCTTGTCGGAACCGGCCGCCGCGAGGATCTTCTGTCGATCGATGAGAGCAGTCATGGGAGCCCGCTTCCTTGCGTGCCGGGAGGGGAGAGAAGCGGCCGACGGGCCATGCCGAACGGCCATACGTTTCGTGTCACGCTGTGACTCGAAACTCGTGTCACCGTATGACACGAACCTGGGTGTGGCAATAGGTTGGGAAACGTGATGGAAATCAATGGCGGTCGAACGCCTGAACAGTCGCCTGTCGCCGGGTTCGCTAGCCTGGCCCGGTGAGGGACGAGAGCTGGGCCACCGGAGCGAGCGCCGCGCTGCTCGCGGCCGCACAAGGAGTCGCGGCGGTCACCGAGGAGCGGCGCGGTACGACCCTGCGCGACACCAGGAGCATCGCGCGCAGGCTCGGCACGAGCGCGGTCGCGCTCTTCGCGCAACGGGGTTTCGACGAGGTGAAGGTCAGCGAGATCGCGGCGCACGCGGGGGTCACGTCGCGGACGTTCTTCCGGTACTTCCCGTCGAAGGAAACCGTGATCCTCGACATCTGGGACCAGACGAACGCGCGTCTCATGGAGCTGATCGAGACGGTGGGGCAGCCCGAGGCCGAGGTGCTGCCGACGCTCACCGAAGCCGTCGTGACCTGGTGCCGCGAGTACGGGGACCTCTTCCCCGCCCTGGCTCCGATGACTGAGCAGTCCGAGACCCTCATGGCGGCTGTCGTCCTCCGCACTGTCGTCTGGGAGGACTATCTCGCGGAAGCGCTGCGTGTGCGGTACCCAGAACTCGACGAGATGGACGCCAAGGTGTGGAGTTCCACGACGATGGCCCTGCTCCGCCTCTTCCAACGCAACGCCGCCGCCCACGGCCTCAGTTACGCGGAGGCCGCCCAGGACGTCTTCGACCGGCTCGCCGCCCTGACGTCAAGGAACTCGTCGCATCGGATCACCGCCGACTCCCGTCGCCCCAGCGGCATCGCCTGACGCCTCGACTCTGGGCTCAGCCCTCTACCCAGTGACGGTCGAGGGGCTCGTTCAAGAACTGCAGGGCCTGCTCGCGCAGCCGAGCCAGATCCTCCGCCGTGCCCTGGGGAAGAGCCGCCCAGCGGTGATGGGCGGCGCGCAGGGCCGTGCCGACCGCGCCGACGGCGAGAAAGGGGCGCAGGTCGGTGTCCGGGTCCACACCCTCGCGCTCGGCGAGCTTGCGCGCGAGACGGTCCTCGATCGACAGGAGGCGCTGGAAATAGGCGGCTAGCAGCGGCGGAGAGTTATCCAGCAGCCACACGATGCGCGTCCACAGTTCCCCGCTGCCGTCGTCGGCCTGCATCAGCTGCTCCACGACGGTACGGGTCGCGTTGGCGAACGCGGTGACCGGCGGCTCGTCGGCCGGGCGTGCCTCCAGAGCGGGAAAGATGGCCTCGTCGGCCTCGGTGATCAGGGCGAGGGCGACCTCGTCCTTGGTGGCGAAGTAGCGGAAGAAGGTGCGGGGGGCGACCTCGGCGGCTTCGGCGATCTCGGCGACGGTGGTCTCGTCGTAGCCGCGTTCCACGAAGAGGGTCACGGCGGTCGAGATGATCGCATACCGGGTGCGCAACTTCTTGCGCTCCCGCAGACCGGACTTCGCCTCAGCCGTCATGTCGTCCTGCCTCCGCTCTTTCCGCTGGAAGTCTGCCACAGGTCACAAGGAGAGGCCGGGGCCCGCCGTCCCCACGAGGGCCCCGGCCAAGCGGGGAGCGCCAGAAGAAGACCCGCCCGGCACCGCTCAGACCAGACGGTGCGCTCCCGCGTCTAGGGGCGGGCCGCTAGACCCGCCTGGCAGGACGTCAGATATGCACTGCGGCGCCTTCGACCTTGCGGCCCTGCTTGGTCAGCAGACCGATCGCGGCGCCCACGAGGGCGACGACGCCGGCGGCGACGAACGCGAGGTGCATGCCGTCCATGAAGGCGTGGTGCGTGATGTTCGTGATGACCTCGACGACGGGCGCCGGCGTCTTGGGGGTGACCGGGGCGACGCCGACGGAGACCGCCTCCTTGGCCTGAGCGAGCTGTTCACCGCGGAGAGGGGGCAGGTGGGCGGCCGACCAGCGCTCGGTAAAGACGTCGTTGAGCTTGGCGGTCATCACCGCGCCCAGGACCGCGGTACCGAGGGTTCCGCCGACCTGCATGGCAGTGGACTGCAGACCGCCCGCCACACCGGCCAGCTCGACCTCGGCGTGGCCGACGATGACCTCGGTGGCGCCGACCATGATCGGGGCCAGGCCGAGGCCCAGCATGCCGAACCACACCAGGGTGTCGTTGGCGCCCGAACCGGTGTCGAGGCCGCCGAGACCGAACAGGGCTCCGGCCGTCACGAGCATGCCGACGACGATCGGCAGCCGGGGACCGAACCGGTTGATGAGCACACCGGCCAGCGGTGCGCCGACAACCATCAGGCCCGTCAGGGGGAGCATCCGCACGGCGGCGTCGACGGCGCTCAAGCCGTGCACGTTCTGCAGGTAGAAGGTCATGTAGAACATGGCGCCGAAGAGGCAGAACGCCAGCATCAGTATCAGTACGGTGCCCGCCGACAGGGGCAGGGAGCGGAACAGGCGCAGCGGCAGAAGCGGCTCCTTCGTGCGGCTCTCACGCAGCACGAACAGGAGGCCAACGACCAGGGTGGCGCCGAGGAAGCCAAGGGTCTTCGTGTCGCCCCACCCGTAGTCGGGGGCCTTGATCAGGGCCCACACCAGCAGGAACAGGGCGCCGGACAGCAACACGATCCCGGGGACGTCGAAGGACTTGGAGTCCTGGTCGCGCTCGGTGTCCTTCAGGAACAGCAGACCCATGACGACGGCGACGATGCCGACGGGCACGTTGACGTAGAAGCAGGACTCCCAGTTGACGTGCTCGACCAGCAGACCGCCGACGATCGGGCCGGCCGCGGTGGACGCGGCGACCACCGCGCCCCAGATGCCGATCGCGGAGTTCAGCTTCTCGGGCGGGAAAGTGGAGCGGATGATGCCGAGCGCGGTCGGCTGGAGCATTGCGCCGAACAAGCCCTGCAGCACGCGCAGCCCGATCATGACCTTGATGTCGTCGGTCAGGCCGATGCCGACGGACGAGGCGACGAAGCCGACCGCACCTGTCAGGAAGATCCTCGTGTGGCCGAAGCGGTCGCCGAGCTTGCCGACGGTGATCAGGCTGACCGCGAGGGCCAACAGGTAGGCGTTGGTCACCCACTGGATGTCGGACAGCGAGGCGTCCAGGTCCTTCTGGATGGCCGGGCTGGCGATGGCGACGATCGTCCCGTCCAGCGCGACGATCGTCCCGTCCAGCGCGACGAGCATCACGCCGAGCGCGACGGCCAGCAGCGACAGCCACGGATGGCCGCGCAGTCGGCGGATGCCCGTGGCGGCTGGGGCCGGCTTCTGGACGGGAGCTTCAGCAACAGGGGACTTGCTCACGGTGAGGGTTCTCCTGAACTCACTGGTCGATCGGATGAGCCCAGGTTATGGCATCAAGTGCCATGTGGCAGTCCAGTGCCAAGTTAATTCCAAGTGACATATGGCACGTGGTGCCGGCAGGGGGTAGGAGGCTCGGCGACTGTCCGCGACCCGTTCCCCGAGTCAGGCCGACAGTTGCGGGAGCGGAGCAATCGACACCAGGCCGGGAGGAAGGCCAGCGGGCTGGAGAGGCCGGTGCACCGAGGTGAACGCGTCGTCGCGGATGACGGCACGGCGGAACTGGGCCGGCCCCGCATGCAGGCGCCCTACGACCGCGACTGCGCTCGGGTGGCGGGGTAGGGCGCGCCCAGCTGTCTCCGGGGAGCTGGGGCCCTACGGGGGTGGCTTCCCTGCCGCGCACTCTTCGGCCCGGCGAGATGGGTGAGGTGAAGCCTTTCTGCCTCGCTCAGCTGAAGGACGCGTGCGATGGCATCGAGCATCTCCAGCGATGCATCCTGCACATGTCCCTGTTCCAGGCGCGTGTAGTAGGCCCATGGGCACGCCGGCCACCTGGGCCAGTAAGGGCTTCCTGAGACTGACGGGGACATGAACCGCCGACCAGGCTCTGCTCATACTGAAACCCCGCTGTGAACGCTGGCGTGGCTCTGGAGCACGGTGCCGAGCTCGGTCCGGAGGCAGCCCCCGCAGCTGTTACTCCCATGCGCGCTCACGCGCGCCCAGTGCCTGTTCGGCCCAGATGATCTTGCCCGTCGGCGTGTACCGCGTGCCCCATCGCTCGGTCAGCCGGGCGACCAGGAACAGTCCGCGGCCGCCCTCGTCGTGCAGCCGGGCGCGACGCAGGTGCGGGGCCGTGGTGCTGCCGTCCGAGACCTCGCAGATCAGCGAACGGTCCTTGACCAAGCGCAGTCGGATCGGACCGGAGCCGCACCGGATCGCGTTCGTGACCAGTTCGCTCACGACCAGCTTTGCAACCAGCAAGGAATGGTCTGGCAGCGGCTCGCCGACGGGGCTTTCGTCGCGGGCCTCAGACCCCAGAGGGCCCCGTACAACGACGCCGAGTGGCTCGGCGAGCTGGCGTCGTCGGTCCTGGAGGAGCTGTGCGAGCGCGTGATGTGGCCGTCCGTGCTGACCGCGCCCCGGCTGGACTACATGGAGACGATCGACACCAACAGCCCCAAGCGTACTTCGACGAGGTCGTCCCTGTCGCACCCATCGGCTTCCGATCGCACATGCTGCTCGGCGCCTCGGGCCGGGCCTACATCGCCTTCTGCGCCGAGCGGGAGCGGGAGGCGGTCCCGCGCCGCCTGCGCGAGCACGACGCTCCGGGCAACGCGTACGCCCACGATCCGGGCTGGCTGCGGCGTCTGCTGGCGACCACCCGGTCCCGTGGATACAGCGTGCGCGCACCGGAGTACGACTTCGACGGCCGCAACTCGATCGCCGTACCGATCCGCCTGCACGGGGAGGTCCTGGGATCCATCAACGTGACCTGGCGCAAGCGGGTCATGTCCGCGCAGGAAGTGGCGTGGTGCCACCTGGACGCCCTGCGGGCCGCGGTGCACCGGATCGAAGAGCGGGCTTCGGCGGCCGTCCCGCAACGACACGGGCCCGGCGGCGACGAGACCTGAAGACGAGGAAAAAGGCCATACGCCTCGTCAGGACATCACCACGACGACCTTGTCCGTTGCGCCCGGGGTTGCAGCCAGTCGGACTGCCTCGTCGGCCTTGCCGAAGGGAACGATATCGCTGATGATCCGCTGGTACTTCTGCCAATCGGCGATGATGGAGTCGGTGACCTCGAAGATCTCCGTGGGGTAGCTCATCGAGAGACGAATGTCCGCCTCGACCATGAGCGCTTCTTGGAAGTCGATCGGCACGTCTTGCTTGTGGAGCGCGATGACGGTGAGGACGCCGTGCGCCTTCATGTTGGCCAGCGCCGTCCGAATCACCGCGGGTACTCCCGCGGCGTCGATGTAGACGTCGGTGCCGGCACGCTCGGCCCCGAGGAGGTTCGCCGACGTGCCGTGCAGTTCGCGAAGACGGGCCGCGATGTCCTCGGTCGCCGAATTGATCACCGCGTCTGCGCCGATCTGCAGGGCGTTGTCGAGGCGGCTTTGGACGACATCCACCACGACCACGTGAGCAGCGCCCTTGTGCTTCAAGCCGATCGCCGCACCCAGCCCGACGGGGCCCGCTCCGAATACGACGGCTTTGGTCCCGACCCCGGCGCCGGATCGGTTGACACCGTGGTACGCCACCGCCATCGGCTCGTTGAGGGCCGCAACCTCCCACGGGATCTCGGCGGGCACGACGCGGTGAGTGATGCCCTGGTGTGCGTTGGGGATGAGGAGACGCTCGGTCAATCCCCCTCGGATGCCACCGCACCCGATGATGCCGCCCGGGTCGGGCATCGGATTCACGACGACGTGGTCTCCTGCCACTGTGTCGGTCACCGCCGCTCCGACATACACGACCTCCCCTGCGATCTCGTGGCCGATCGGGTGCGGGCTGTCCGTCCCCGTCACCAAACCGTCCTGCCAGAAGTGCGCATCCGTCCCGCATACGCCGCACGCCTTGACCTGGATGACGATGTCGGTGGCTGCCGGCTCCGGCTCTGGCACCGTCGTGAACTCGGCCCGCTTCGGACCGGTGATGTACAACGACCTCACGATGACTCCTTTGGACGGCCGACGACAGCCTGCACAATCTAAGAACTTCTTAGATCTCAGGTCACCGTACGCTCATGCCATGGCATCTCGCTACCACCACCGTGACCTACCGCGTGCACTTCGAGAGGCAGCGATCCGACAGGTGCAGGAGGGCTCGATCGCGTCGGTTTCGATCGCGGCCGCAGCACGGGCCGTGGGTGTCAGTAGCGGGGCGCCCTACCAGCACTACCGGGACCGAGACGACCTCCTGGCGGACGTGGCTCGCGACACGATGGACGAGATGACGGCGCGTTTTGTTCAGATTTCCGCGGCGCTCGACACTCCCCGAGAACGACTTGCCGCCCTGGTCGTGGAGTTCGTGGCGTACTCCATTCAGCAGCCGAGCCGGTTTCGCGTGCTTCACGCCTTCACGCCAATGGTGATCGCGGACGAGCGGCGCGTCGCTTCGGCAAATGCGAACGCAGAGCCGTTCGTTGACGCCGCGCGCCAGGCGTTCGGCGATGAGCTCGAGCCAGTCGTGACATCGTCGATGTTCGCGATCGCGATCGGCTTCTCGGAGCTTGGCGTCACGGAAGGCATCGCGGAGCGCTTCGGTGTCGACCGGTCCACCTTTGCTCGGCAAGCCAGCGTGGTCGCCCACGCGGCGCTCGAGGCCTACGGTGTACACCGCCCGGGGTGATCACGCGACCCACATCGTCTGATCGCTGATGACGCGGCAGCCCGGACCGGGGCGGCGGACAACCGGATCGCCGAGATCAACCAAGTAACCGCCACCGGCAAACAACCGGATCAGGTCCTCGTGGAGCCGCACCGGATCATCCCCGGCCGCCACAACTCGCACGCGGCTGTGAGTCACAACCCGGCCGCGAACCGCGCGCAGTCCGCCCTCATCTAATACTCAGGGTTCCTGGGAAAGTCTCCAGGGCCGACATGGAGTCGAGTTATGGAAGGGCTCGGAACGTGCATCCGTTTGTGCACGAGTGGAGCGCGTTCGGGATCTTCATGATGCAGCAGTACATCGTGCAGTCCGTCCCGGACTCCGTGCTGGAGGCCGCCAGGATCGACGGGGCGAGCGAGTTCGGCATCTTCCGCACCATCGTGCTGCCCCTGCTGCGGCCCTCGCTCGGCGCGCTGGCCGTCTGGCAGTTCCTGCAGAGCTACAACAGCTTCCTGTGGCCGCTGGTGCTGGTCTCCGACAGCTCCCAGTACACCCTGCCGCTCGGCCTGCAGACCCTGTTCGTCTCCGAGCAGCGGCAGTACGACCTCGTCCTCGCCGGTGCTGTCATCGCCGTGGTACCCGCCGTCGCCCTCTTCGTCGTCCTGCGCAAACAGCTCCTCGAAGGACTGTCCACGGGCGCCGTCAAAGGCTGACGTTCCGTCAAATACCATGTGGAGAACGATGTTCCCGCTTCCTCTCCGCGTTCTGTTCGGCGCCGCCTGCTACCACGAGTACCAGCCCCACGAGTGACTGAAGGACGACCTCGACCTGATGGCCGAGGCGCGCTTTACGGTCATCCGGGTCGGCGAATCGGTGTGGTCGCGGGGCCGCACCCCGGTCGTGACCGTCAGCGGACGACGCTCGGGACGGCTGTCGGTGGCGTGACTGATCGCCATGCGGCCCGGCTCCCGCAACCGGCTGTGCCACCGCCTGCGCAGGCACCCCGCAGGCAAGCGCAAGCGCCGCAGGATCCTGCCTCGCTGCGTCAAACGCCCAATCTCGTCAATCGCCTACGACGCGACCAGGACCCTGGATACGAGTCCCGGCCCATGCGGCCGCTAGCCGGACGACAGTCCGATATGGCACCCCTACCGTCGACTCGCTCATGTACGGCCATGCCAGCATCCGCGCCTTCAGAGGTTCCGAGAAAGCAGCGAACACAGCCCGCTTCCGCTGCCCACCTTTTTCCGACAGATTGGTTGACAATTAAACCGTTCCACTCTCACTCTGTACGCGATGCAGACACCCGTCCGCACAGCGGTCACCGTCGCTGGTGCGGAACGAGGAGGCGTAGTCCAATGAGTGGTGATTCCCGCGGGCCGCTTGAGGGCCTGCTGGTGGCAGACTTCTCCCGCATTTTGGCGGGTCCGTACGCGACGATGCTGCTGGCGGACCTGGGTGCCGACGTGGTCAAGGTCGAGGGCCCGCGAGGAGACGACACGCGCAGCTGGATGCCGCCGGTGCGGGACGGTGTGTCGACCTACTACCTGGGGCACCCGATCCGGTTCTCCGAGACCCCCGCCGGCGCGTCCGCCCTCGACAAGATCACCCTGCTCGGCCAGGATCTGGCGACCGACGCGATGGGCGAGGTCGGATTCGGAGAGCTGGCCTTTTGGCTGGCCACGCAGCGGCGCCCGACACGGGGGGAGACACGGGTGTTCGAGGCTGTGCCGGCCGCACTCGCCGACCATGGGTTCACCCCGACCGCCATCGTGACCCGCCTGACGTATCTGTCCGCCCCCGACTCGGTCCAGGGCGCCCTGGCCGCCGGACTCCTCGGGGGGCGGCTCGCGCTTCCTTGGCGTGACGGAGGACTGTGGCCAATTCCTGCACAACGTGCTGATGGCGGTGGAGTGCGGTTACCCGGTCGAGGAGGCCGAATGGGACACTCTCGCGCTTGCCACCGTGCGTTCCCAGCGGGAGACCGGCAGGTTCATCCCCGGGCTCGGACACCACGTGCACAAGCACGGCGATCCGCGCACCGCGCGGCTCTTCCAGATCGCCACGAGGAGCAACTCTTCGGCCCGCACTTGTCGCTGTTCGCCGCGATCGGCCGGGGCCACCAGCAGGTCCTGGGCTGGCCGCTGCCGCTCAGCGGCGCGGGAGTGTGCGGCGCCGCGCTCGCCGACCTCGGCCTACCGCTGGATCTGCTCCGCGGGTTCGCCCTCCTTGCCCGCACCGCCGGACTCATCGGCCAACTCGCCGAGGAACTGCGCACCCCCGTCGCCAACGACATCTTCCTGTCGGTCGACCTCAACAACACCTCCGTTCCGCCGCAGCCCTCCCAAGAGCGCTCGAGCTGAGGCCGTCCTCCCGCGCACCACTGATCCCCATGAGGAAAGGAGCAGCCATGGCCACTCTGGCCGCGGTCGTCGCCTCCACCCACCATCCCTTCTACTACCGTGCGAGTACCGCGGTCGGCGAGGACAGGCCACCGTTCGCCGACACCTGGGTCACCAAGATCGAGGCGTTCCGGGAGACGTTGACCAGCGCCCGTCCCGACGTCCTCGTGATGGTCGGGTCCGACCACTTCCACCAGCTGTGGTTGGACAACATGCCGCAGTTCCTGGTCGGCAAGGCGCCGTTCTACGACGCCAACTGGTACAACGAGGAACGCGAGTTCGGGCTGCCCCGGATGCTGCTGCGTGGTCAGGAGGACCTGTCGGCGCACATACTGCGCCACGGCCTGGACGCCGGGTTCGACCTTGCGTTCAGCAACGAGCTGCGCATCGACCACAGCATCACCTGCCCGATCGTCACGCTGCGGCCCGAGGCCGATCTGCCGATCGTGCCGATCTACACCAACATCTTCGCCCCACCGTTGCCCCAGCCGTCGCGCTTCGTGCAGCTGGGCAGAGCGATCCGGGAGCTCATCGAGTCCTGGCCCAGCCACCTGCGAGTCGCCGTCATCGGTACCGGACACCTCTCGCTCGAACTCGGCGGCCCCCGCCAGTTCGGCCCGCACGGCCCGGACCCGGAATTCGACCGCAAGGCGGTGAGCTGGATCGCCGACGGCGATATCGAGGGCTGCCTTTCAGAGGTCACGCTGGACAGCCTGTGGACACCCGGCAACGCCACCCACGGCTTCATGGACTTCATGCTCATGATGGGCGTCGCCGGTGAGGGTGCCAAGGCCGACTACACGGATGCGTTCGACCTGTTCCACACGATGGAGGCCTACTTCACCTGGTATCCGAACGGGGTGCCGGCGTGAGCAAATACCTGCTGAACAAGTTCCTCTACACCGTCGACCGCGACCCCGAGCTGGTGGAACGGTACCGGTCGGAGCCGCGGGCCACGATCCAGTGGTGGGAGACCCAGCGAGCCGGCACCCTGCTGAACGCCATCGCCGCCGAGGAAACCACCTGGCTGCGTTTCACCGCCGAGGAACACGAGGCCCTGGCGACACACGACTACGTGACGCTCTTCGGGCTCGGTGCGCACCCCTTCCTCACGCTGACGCTCTTCATCGCGATGTTCGAGCGCGACTACGCCGAACCGCTCGGCTTCCAACGGGAGTACGCCGCCCGCCTGGCTCACTTCTCCCTGCCCTACCCCGACATCACCACCTGAGACGAGACAGCCTTGAAGACACCCTGGGACACCGATGTCCTGGTCGTAGGATCAGGCCCGGCCGGCGCCTCTGCCGCGCTCCTCCTCGCCACGTACGGCATACGCGTACGCCTGATCACCAAGTACAGCGCGCTCGCCGACACGCCTCGGGCCCACATCACCAACCAGCGGACCATGGAGGTGCTGCGCGACATGGGCGTCGAGGAACGTTTGATGCGCGAGGCCACTCCGTGGGAGCTCATGAGCGACACCACCTTCTGCACCAGCCTGGCCGGTGAGGAACTGGGCCGCGTTCCGTCGTGGGGCACCGACACCAGGCGCCACGCCGACTACCTGCTGGCGAGCCCCTGCTCGATGGTCGACGCCCCGCAGACCATCACCGAACCGATCCTGGTGCAAGAGGCGCAACGCCGCGGCGCCCGCATACGCTTCGACAGCGAGTACCTCGGCCACGAGCAGGACGCCGAGGGCGTCACCACCCGGTACCTCGACCGTCTCACCGGCACCGAACACACCATCCGCTCCTGCTACCTGATCGGCGCGGACGGCGCTCGCAGCAAGGTCGCCGAGACGCTCAGCCTGCCGTTCGAGGGGCCCGGACCGGTCGCCGGAGCGCTGGGCATCATCTTCGAGGCTGACCTATCGCGCTTCGTCGCACACCGGCCCTCCGTCCTGTACTGGATGCTCCAGCCCGGCGCCGAGAAGGAGGGCGTCGGACTAGGCGTCCTGCGCATGGTAAAGCCGTGGCACGAGTGGATGCTGATGTGGGGTTACGAGGTCGCCGCCGGTCCACCGGAGCTGACCGAGGCCTTCATCCGGGAACTCGCGGTGAAGCTGGTCGGCACGGACGACTTCGAAATGCGCATCACCTCCTCCGCGCCGTGGACCGTCAACCACCGATACGCCACGACCATCGCCAAGGGGCGAGTGTTCTGCGTGGGCGACGCCATCCACCGCCACCCTCCGACCAACGGCCTCGGCTCCAACACCTCCATCCAGGACTCCTACAACCTCTGCTGGAAGCTGGCACACGTCATCCGCGGCACCGCCGCACCTACGCTCCTCGACAGTTACGACGCCGAACGGGCGCCGATCGCCCGGCAGATCGTCGAACGCGCCAACCAGAGCATTGCCGACACCGGACGCATCCTGCAGGCGCTGGACCTGACTGACACCGCAGATCCAGCCAAGCTTGACGAACGCCTCGCGGCACGCAAGGAACCCGGTCCGGCCGGGGAGAAAGTCCGGCGGGCACTGCGTGAGGCGATCGCCTACAAGTCGTACGAGTTCAACGCTCACGGAGTGGAGCACAACCAACGCTACACATCCACGGCCGTGATCCAGGACGGCTCGGAACCCGAGCAGTTCGCCCGCGACCCGGAGCTGTACGCCCAGCCCACCACACGTCCGGGTGCCAAGCTGCCGCACAGCTGGGTGACGCACCGCGGCCGGAAGGTCTCCACCCTGGACCTGGGCGGCCGGGGGGAGTTCAGCGTCTTCACCGGCATCGGAGGCACCGCCTGGCTGGACGCGGCGGCTGCACTGTCCACCGAACTCAACCTGAACTTGCGCCAGATTTCGATCGGCCCTGGCGAGGAATACGAAGATCCGTACGGGACCTGGGCCGAGCTGAGCGAGATCTCCGACGGCGGCGTCCTTCTCGTTCGTCCCGATCTCTACATCGCCTACCGGCGCTTGACGGCTCCACTCTCCATGGACGAAGCACGCCTACTTCTGTCGTCCTCGATGAAGGCCGTCCTGGGCTGACGTGGCCACCCGCCTCCCACCGACCGTACGGCCGCAGTGGGTGCCTCGTCGCCGGCCAGCCACCGTGCCTGTATGCCCAGGTCGCGGGCGTGGGTGAGCAGGGCGGCGGCGATCTGGGGTTTGGTGGCGAACATGACGTCGTCGGGGACATGGGTGCGCAGGCGCCGTTCTTCTTGGCGGCCCCCTCGGCGCCGAGGTACAGGGCCCGGTTGATCGGGGCGTGCCCGTGCCTGCTTGCTTAGGTGAGGTGGAGGCGACCTGGCACAGTCCGATACCGGCCAACGCTCCGGAGTATGGGCGGGCCGCACCGACACAGTCCGTGGAGGACTTCTCGTCCCCGGCCTCCCCTACGATCAGCGCCGCGTCCGGATCCGCGAGTTCAGCGGCTCCAGGCAGTGATCCGGTCCCGGTCCAGGCGTGATCGACGACCGCGAGGGACAAGAAGTGCTGCAGTCGGTGCGGCCCGCGGTGGCCAAGGGCCTTGGCAAGCGTCCAGCAATTTCGCGTGTCCAGCTCCATCAGCATCGCAGCCTTCGGAAGCAATGACATCACCAGCCGCATGCGCGAGATCGCCTTCCCGTCCCTGCTCGGCAAGGCCATCGCCCCCACGCGCGTCGCGGACGCCGTCGTCCGCGGCATCGAGAACCGCT
>NZ_JBEYJU010000126.1:0-21477 GCF_040703965.1 Streptomyces sp. NPDC006655
GGCTCCAGCTTCGCCCACTGCGCATTCGTCAGATCGTGCCTCCCCACGAAGTGGATCTTGACACATCAAGATCCACTTCTGAAACGCACCCTAGGGCCGCCTCCTTCGCAACCCGCCCTAACCGCGGAGCTGCTGGTAGGCGGGCAGGGTCAGGAAGTCCGCGTAGTCCTCGTCGAGCGAGACCTGGAGCAGCAGGTCGTGGGCCTGCTGCCAGTGTCCGGCCGCGAAGGCCTCCTCGCCGATCTCCTGGCGGACGGCGGCGAGTTCCTCGGCGGCGACCTTGCGGGCCAGTTCCGGGGTGGCCCGCTCGCCGTTCTCGAACTCGACCCCCGCGTTGATCCACTGCCAGATCTGGGAGCGGGAGATCTCGGCGGTGGCCGCGTCCTCCATGAGGTTGAAGATGGCCACCGCGCCCAGGCCGCGCAGCCACGCCTCGATGTAACGGATGCCCACCTGCACGGCGTTGACCAGACCGGCATAGGTGGGCCTGGCCTCCAGCGAGTCGACGGCGATCAGATCGGCCGCCGCCACCTTGACGTCCTCGCGCAGCCGGTCCTTCTGGTTCGGCCGGTCGCCGAGGACGCGGTCGAAGGACTCCAGGGCGATCGGGACCAGGTCGGGGTGGGCGACCCAGGAGCCGTCGAAGCCGTCGTTCGCCTCGCGGTCCTTGTCGGCGCGGACCTTCTCGAAGGCCACCTTGTTGACCTCGGCGTCCCGGCGGGACGGGATGAACGCGGCCATGCCGCCGATGGCGTGCGCACCGCGCTTGTGGCAGGTGCGGACGAGGAGTTCCGTGTACGCCCGCATGAACGGGGCGGTCATCGTCACGGCGTTGCGGTCCGGGAGGACGAACTTCGGCCCGCCATCACGGAAGTTCTTGATGATGGAGAACAGGTAGTCCCAGCGTCCCGCGTTCAACCCCGAGGCGTGGTCGCGGAGTTCGTAGAGGATCTCCTCCATCTCGTACGCGGCCGTGATCGTCTCGATCAGCACGGTGGCGCGGACCGTGCCCTGCGGGATGCCGAGGTGGTCCTGCGCGAACACGAACACGTCGTTCCACAGCCGGGCTTCGAGATGCGACTCGGTCTTCGGAAGGTAGAAGTAGGGTCCCTTGCCGAGGTCGAGCAGCCGCCGCGCGTTGTGGAAGAAGTAGAGCCCGAAGTCGACGAAGGCGCCGGGCACCTGCTCGCCGTCCACCTCGATGTGCCGCTCGTTCAGATGCCAGCCGCGCGGCCGCATGACGACCGTCGCCAGCTCCTCGTTCGGCCGCAGGGCGTACGACTTGCCGCTCACCGGGTCCGTGAAGTCGATCTTCCGGGTGTAGGCGTCGATCAGGTTCAGCTGCCCCAGGACGACGTTCTCCCAGGTGGGCGCGGAGGCGTCCTCGAAGTCCGCGAGCCAGATCCGGGCGCCCGAGTTGAGGGCGTTGATGGTCATCTTGCGGTCGGTGGGGCCGGTGATCTCCACCCGCCGGTCGTCGAGGGCCGCGGGGGAGGGGGCCACCCGCCAGGAGTCGTCGGCGCGGATCGCGGCGGTCTCGGGGAGGAAGTCGAGAGTCGAGGTGCGGGCGATCTCGGCGCGGCGCTCGGCGCGCCGGGCGAGGAGTTCGGCGCGGCGCGGCGAGAACCGCCGGTGCAGTTCGGCCACGAAGGCGAGCGCCGCGTCGGTGAGGACCTCCTCCTGCCGGGGCAGGGGCTCGGCGTCGACGATGGCCGGCCCAGACGGCGCTGGTGCGGACATGAGCTGTCACTTCCTTCAGCGGTGGCACCGGGTGCCAGTCGTTCCGGTGGGGCGGAGCACGCCCGCGCGGGGGCACGGGAGCTTCTGAACAGTGGATACTAGTTTCCTCATCGTGGAAGTTCAATGGTTTGTTGACGTCGAGATTCTCTGTGTCGAGGGACGGTGGCGCTCGGTGCCGTCCCGTTCACTCCAGGTGGACCAGGTCGGCCTCGGTGTCGATGTCGTACGGCTCGGCGACGTCGCCGCACTCGACGAGCGCGATCGCCGCGTCGTGCGCCCGGAGATAGGCGCGGGCACCCCGGTCCCCGGTCGCGCTTGCCGCGATCCCCGCCCAGTGCCGGGCGCCGAGCAGCACGGGATGCCCGCGCACCCCGTCGTAGGCGGCCGACACCAGCGACGACTCGTCCCGGAAGCCGGCGACGACCCGCGCCACCGCCGCCGCCCCGATCCCCGGCTGGTCCACCAGCGCCACCAGGACGGCCGCCGCGCCGCTCCCCGCGAGCGACTCCAGCCCCACCCGCAGCGAGGATCCCATGCCCTCGGCCCAGCCGGGGTTCTCCACGACCACGCAGCCGTCGAGTGCCGCCCGCTCCCGCACGTCGGGCGCGCCGGCCCCCAGCACCACGTGGACCGGCCCGCAGCCGCCCGCCCGCAGCTCCCCGGCCGCGTACTCCACCAGTGGCCGTCCCCGGTGCGTCAGGAGCGCCTTGGGCCGCCCGCCGAGCCGTCTGCCACCGCCGGCGGCGAGCAGCAGGGCGGCGATCCGGTGATGCGTGTCGGTCATGGGTCCTGCATACCCGACGACGGCTCGCCGAGCGGGTTCCGCAGGGCTGAATTTCGGCCCGCGCTGTAGCGCGTTCCCGGCGGGAGGGCGTTTACTGACCCGCGTCCCGAGGCGCTCGATCAGTGCCGCGGGGCACCTGGCGAGGGGGGAGCTGTGTTGCGGAGCTTGGGGCAGAGGCCGGTGACCGGCAGCGACGAGGATCCGAGGATCACGGAACTACGCACGGCGGTGTCCAGGCTGCGCCGCGAACTGGCCGCGCACCCGGCCGAGTTCCCGGACCGCGCGATAGCCGAGGACGAACTGGCGGCGCTGGCGGCGATGGCCACGGGCGGCATCCCGGAGATCCCGCGCCTGCGCCGTTCCCTGTTACTGATCGCGAGCGCGATCGGCTCGGTGAGCGCGTTGTCGGGGGGCCTGTCGGGCGTACGCCAGGCGGTGGACCTGTTCGGCGAGACGCCGCGCACCTGAGCCTCCCGCCGGGGCGGTCGCGCCCGATCCGCACCCGCCGACGGGGAGGCGGTCCCCGGCCCTCAGGCCCCGGAACTCGCCAGTGCCCGGGACAGTTCGACGGCCACCTGCTGGAGCACCGGCACGATCTTCTCCGTGGCCGCCTCCGTCACCCGCCCCGCGGGCCCGGAGATCGAGATCGCCGCGGCCGTCGGCGAGTCGGGCACCGACACCGCCAGGCACCGCACTCCGACCTCCTGCTCGTTGTCGTCCACGGCGTACCCGAGCCGCCGCACCTCGGCCAGGGCGGTGAGGAACCCTTCCGCGGTGGTGATCGTCTTCTCGGTCGCCGCGGGCATCCCGGTGCGCGCGAGCAGCGCCCGCACCTCCGCGTCCGGCACCCCCGCGAGCAGCGCCTTGCCCACCCCGGTCGAGTGCGGCAGCACCCGCCGCCCCACCTCCGTGAACATCCGCATCGAGTGCTTGGACGGCACCTGTGCGACGTACACGATCTCGTCCCCGTCGAGCAGCGCCATGTTCGCCGTCTCCCCGGTCTCCTCGACCAGCCGCGCGAGATACGGCCGCGCCCATGTGCCCAGCAGCCGCGACGCCGACTCGCCGAGCCGGATCAGCCGCGGGCCGAGCGCGTACCGCCGGTTCGGCTGCTGCCGTACGTACCCGCAGGCGACCAGCGTCCGCATCAACCGGTGGATCGTCGGCAACGGCAGCCCGCTGCTCGCGGACAGCTCGCTCAGGCCGACCTCGCCGCCCGCGTCCGCCATCCGCTCCAGCAGATCGAAGGCGCGCTCGAGGGACTGGACCCCGCCGCCGTTGGACTTGGCGGAGTCGTGGGCGCTGGCGCTGGACGTCGGCACGGCGCGTTCCTTTCGAGGCTGACGGGAAGAGCTGAAGCCTACCCGGCGGCCGGTTGACTCCCCGGTCGTACGTAGCTACGTTCTGCTTGTTGAAATCGTAATTCCGCTTTGTGGAAAGATCCAGAGCGGGCGCGTGGGGAGCGCCGGAGGGTGGCGGGCTCTTGACGGCGGGGGAGCGGGAGTGAAGACTCCTTCAACAGAACGTTGAATTCCGTTACGTGGGTGTAAATCCCGTTTCCCGGAAGTAAAACGGCGGCTGAGAGAGGGGTCCGGGTGTCCGACGCTGAACTGGTGCTGCGCTCGACGCGCGTCATCACCCCGGAGGGGACACGGGCCGCCTCGGTCGCGGTGTCCGCCGGGACGATCACCGCCGTACTGCCGTACGACGCTCCGCTCCCACGGGGCGCCCGCCTGGAGGACCTCGGCGACGACGTCCTGCTGCCCGGTCTGGTCGACACCCACGTCCACGTCAACGACCCGGGCCGCACCGAGTGGGAGGGCTTCTGGACCGCCACGCGCGCGGCGGCGGCCGGCGGCATCACCACCCTGGTCGACATGCCGCTGAACTCCCTCCCGCCGACCACCACGGTCGACCACCTCCGGGTCAAGCAGGCGGTCGCGGCCGACAAGGCGCACGTCGACGTCGGCTTCTGGGGCGGTGCGCTGCCGGACAACGTCAAGGACCTGCGTCCGCTCCACGAGGCCGGCGTCTTCGGCTTCAAGGCGTTCCTGTCACCCTCCGGTGTCGACGAGTTCCCGCACCTCGACCAGGAACGGCTCGCCCGGTCGCTGGCGGAGATCACCTCGTTCGACGGACTGCTGATCGTGCACGCGGAGGACCCGCACCACCTGGCGGCCGCCCCGCAGCACGGCGGTCCGAAGTACGCCGACTTCCTGGCCTCCCGCCCGCGCGACGCCGAGGACACGGCGATCGCCCAGCTGATCGCGCAGGCGCGACGGCTGGACGCGCGCGTGCACGTCCTGCACCTGTCCTCCTCCGACGCCCTGCCGCTGATCGCCGAGGCCAAGCGGGACGGCGTACGGATCACCGTCGAGACCTGCCCGCACTACCTCACCCTCACCGCGGAGGAGGTCCCGGACGGCGCCAGCGAGTTCAAGTGCTGCCCGCCGATCCGGGAGGCGGCCAACCAGGACCTGCTCTGGCAGGCGCTCGCCGACGGCACGATCGACTGCGTGGTCACCGACCACTCACCGTCCACGGCCGACCTGAAGACCGCCGACTTCGCGACCGCCTGGGGCGGTATCTCCGGCCTCCAGCTCAGCCTCGCCGCGGTGTGGACCGGGGCCCGCGGGCGCGGTCACGGCCTTGAGGACGTGGTCCGCTGGATGTCCGCGCGCACGGCGGCGCTCGTCGGACTCGACGGCCGCAAGGGCGCCATCGCGGTGGGCCGGGACGCCGACTTCGCGGTCCTCGCGCCCGACCGGACCTTCACCGTGGACCCGGCCGGACTCCAGCACCGCAACCGCGTCACCGCGTACGCGGGCAAGACCCTGTACGGAGTCGTGAAGTCCACCTGGCTGCGCGGCGAACGCATCGTCGCGGACGGCGCGTTCACGGCCCCGCGGGGCCGGCTCCTCACCCGTACCCCCTGACCTTCCATCCACTCCGGCACCCACGCCCTTCCGCCCGCTCCCGCACCCGCAGCGGCCGACCCCGAAAGGAAGACCTTCCTTGACGGCGATCCCGATCTTCACCGGCGACGCGCACCCCTACTCCGGCGGCGACCCGTACGCGGACTACCGCACCGCCGACTTCCCCTTCACCCAGTACGTGAACCTCGCCGGACGGCAGCTCGGCGCCGGAGTCGTCGCCGCCAACGACGAGTTCTTCGCCCAGCGGGAGAACCTGCTGGTGGCCGGGCGCGCCGAGTTCGACCCCGAGCACTTCGGGCACAAAGGCAAGATCATGGACGGCTGGGAGACGCGCCGCCGGCGCGGTGCCTCGGCCGAGCACCCCTGGCCGACGGACGAGGACCACGACTGGGCGCTGGTACGCCTCGGGGCCCCCGGCGTCGTCCGCGGGATCGTCGTCGACACGGCCCACTTCCGTGGGAACTACCCGCAGGCGGTGTCCGTCGAGGGCACGTCGGCCGCCGGATCGCCGGCACCGGACGAACTCCTCGGCGCCGACGTGAAGTGGACCACACTGGTGCCCCGGACGCCGGTGGGCGGCCACGCGGCGAACGGCTTCGCGGTCTCCCTGGAGCAGCGCTTCACCCATCTGCGGGTCAACCAGCACCCCGACGGCGGTATCGCACGCCTGCGCGTGTACGGCGAGGTCGTGCCCGACCCGCTCTGGCTGGCGGCGCTGGGCACCTTCGACGTGGTGGCCCTGGAGAACGGCGGCCGGGTCGAGGACGCCTCGAACCTCTTCTACTCGCCGGCCACCAACACCATCCAGCCGGGCCGTTCCCACAAGATGGACGACGGCTGGGAGACGCGCCGCCGCCGCGACCGGGGTCACGACTGGATCCGCTACCGGCTGGTGACCCAGTCCCAGATCCGCGCCCTGGAGATCGACACGGCGTACCTGAAGGGCAACAGCGCGGGCTGGGCGTCGGTGTCGGTGAAGGACGGCGAGGACGGTGAGTGGACGGAGATCCTCCCGCGCACCCGCCTCCAGCCCGACACCAACCACCGGTTCGTCCTGGGTTCCCCCGCCGTCGGCACCCATGCGCGCGTGGACATCTTCCCGGACGGCGGCATCTCGCGGCTGCGCTTGTTCGGGTCCCCGACGGAGGCCGGAGCGGCATCGCTCTCCGCCAGGTACCGCGAACTCTCCTGACCGGCCGGAGGGAACCGGGGGTCCGTCGGCTACGTTCTTCTCCCGTGACCCTTCAGCAAGAGATCGTCGGCAACGCCATGCAGATGGCGGTCGTCAACCTGCATCCCGGCCAGACCGTCTACTGCGAGGCCGGCAAGTTCCTGTTCAAGACGACGAACGTGACCATGGAGACGCGGCTGAGCGGCCCCTCGGGCAACGGCGGCCAACCGCAGGGCGGTGGCGGCGGCATGGGCGGCATGCTGCGCCAGGCCATGGGTACCGCCATGCAGGTCGGCCAGCGCATGCTCGCCGGTGAGTCACTGGCGTTCCAGTACTTCACCTCCCAGGGCGGCGAGGGCACCGTCGGCTTCGCGGGTGTGCTCCCCGGCGAGATGCGCGCTCTGGAACTCGACGGCACGCGCGCGTGGTTCGCGGAGAAGGACGCCTTCGTCGCCGCCGAGTCCACCGTGGAGTTCGGCATCGCCTTCGCCGGGGGCCGCACCGGCATGAGCGGCGGCGAGGGCTTCGTCCTGGAGAAGTTCACCGGCCGCGGCACGGTGATCATCGCCGGCGCCGGGAACTTCATCGACCTCAACCCCGCCGACTTCGGCGGCCGCATCGAGGTCGACACGGGTTGCGTCGTCGCCTTCGAGGAGGGCATCCGGTACGGCGTCCAGCGCGTCGGCGGACTCAACCGCCAGGGCCTCATGAACGCCGTCTTCGGCGGCGAGGGCCTCTCCCTGGCCACCCTGGAGGGCAACGGCCGGGTGATCCTGCAGTCCCTGACCATCGAGAGCCTCGCCAATGCCCTGAAGAAGGCCCAGGGCGGCGACAAGCAGGGTCCGACGGGCGGGCTGTTCTCCACGCACGCGGGGTGATCGCCGGGCCGGCCCGACGGCGGCTCGTACCACGCGCGGCCGCGCGTGTGACGGTGGCGAGGGCTCGGTTAACTCCGTGAAAACGAACGGGACTTGCCGGGAAAATCTACGAAGTTGTCATTGACATGCCATGGTCTACGCGCGTCATCATGAAGCCATGAGATTCCCCCCACGCATCACCCGCATCGGCGCCGCCGGCGCCCTCCTGTCCGCCCTCCTCGTGGGCGGTACCGTCACCGCCACCACGGCGGACGCCGCCGCCACCTCGGTGGGCAGCATCTGCTACGGCGACCTGCCCTCGCAGGCGTACGACACGCTGGACCTGATCGCGTCGGACGGCCCGTTCCCGTACTCGCAGGACGGGATCGTCTTCCGCAACTCGGAGCACGTGCTGCCGAGTCAGCCCAGCGGCTACTACCACGAGTACACCGTGAAGACCCCCGGCTCCTCCACGCGCGGCGCACGACGCATCGTGACCGGTGAGGAGACCCAGGAGGACTACTACACGGCGGACCACTACGCCACGTTCGACCTGATCGACTTCGACTGCTGAGTCCCCGGTCGAGCCGACCGGTCGAACCCCGAGGAACGGCGCGACCGACAGACAGCCCGCTCCAGGGCCGGCCGAGCCGGGCCCGCTCCACGGTCGGCCGAGCTGTCACCCGGCACCACCCTCGCCCCGCGGCCTCCCCCCATGTCATCGGCCGCGGGGCGAGCCGCGTTCGCCGTCATCGGCCGCGGGGCGAGCCGCGTTCGCCACAAGGCCGCACGCACGCGCGCGTGGCGCACCGAAAGTCCACGCGCGTCCGACTTTGGTCGACGATCCCGCGCGCGGGGCGGCTCCGCGGGCCGGTCCTGCGTAGATTGCCGACCGTGAGCGGTGACATCCCAGTACGGACGTTCGAGGGCAGGCGGTGGCTCTTCCCGTCCTCCGTGCTGCACGAACTCGATCCCGACCCCGACGCCGCCGGACGGCGCCCCCGCCGTACCGCGCGGGACTGGCTCGTCGACTCCAGCTGCTTCCTGCTGGCCGTCCTCGTGGGCGCGGCCGGCGCGCAGACGGTCCGGCACGAGACGGACCTCCCGCACGCCTTCGCCGTCGCCGACCAGCTGATCGGCGGCCTGGCCTGCTGCGCCGTCTGGCTGCGCCGCCGTCGGCCGCTCGGCCTGGCCCTGGCGATGGTCCCGGTCGGCTTCGTCTCGGCCACCGCGGGCGGCGCCTCCATGGTCGCGCTGTTCACGCTGGCCGTGCACCGCCCTTTCCGGTACCTGGCCTGGATCACCGCCGCCAACCTGGCCCTGGTCCCGCTCTTCTACTGGCTTCGCCCCGATCCCGACCTGCCCTACCTCGTGGTCGTGGTGCTCGCCGTGCTGCTGACCCTCCTGGTGGCCTGCCTCGGCCTGTTCGTCCGCACGAAACGGCAGCTGATGCTGACCCTGCGGGACCGGGCCCGGCGCGCCGAGACCGAGGCGGGACTGCGGGTCGAGCGGGCCCAGCGGCTGGCCCGGGAGGCCATCGCCCGCGAGATGCACGACGTGCTCGCCCACCGGCTCACCCTGCTCAGCGTGCACGCCGGCGCCCTGGAGTTCCGGCCCGACGCGCCCCGGGAGGAGATCGCCCGCGCGGCCGGTGTCATCCGGGAGAGCTCCCACGAGGCCCTCCAGGACCTGCGCGAGATCATCGGCGTGCTGCGCGCGGCGGACGGCGACGAGGCCGGCGGCCGCCCGCAGCCGACGCTCGCCGCTCTGGACGCGCTCGTCGCCGAGTCCCGCCGGGCCGGCATGAAGGTCACCCTGGACAGCCGGGTGGGCGATCCGGCGGCCGTACCGGCAGCCGTCGGCCGCACGGCCTACCGCATCGCCCAGGAGGGCCTCACCAACGCCCGCAAGCACGCTCCCGGCGCCGAGGTCACCGTCCGGGTCACCGGAGCCCCCGGCGACGGCCTGGACATCACCGTGCACAATCCCGCCCCCGAGGCCGAGGCGCCGCCGGTGCCCGGCTCGGGCCAGGGCCTGATCGGCCTGACCGAACGCGCGGTGCTGGCCGGCGGCCGGCTGGAGCACCGCACCACCGGCGCCGGTGGCTTCGAGCTACGGGCCTGGCTGCCCTGGGCGGCCGCCCGGACCACCGCATGACGCCCCCGTGCGGGGGGTGCCGCGTGATTACTTGGGAACCATGACCGTCATCAGACTGCTGCTCGTGGACGACGACCCGCTGGTGCGGGCGGGGCTGGCCCTCATGATCGGCGGGGCCGAGGACATCGAGATCGTCGGAGAGGGGGCCGACGGCGACGAGGTCGAGGCCCTCGTCGACCGTACCCGCCCCGACGTCGTCCTGATGGACATCCGGATGCCGGGCGTGGACGGGCTCACCGCCACCGAGCGGCTGCGCGCGCGTGCCGACGCCCCGCAGGTCGTCGTCCTGACCACCTTCCACGCCGACGCACAGGTGCTGCACGCCCTGCGTGCCGGAGCCGCCGGGTTCGTCCTCAAGGACACCCCGCCCGCTCTGATCGTCGACGCGGTCCGCCGGGTCGCGGCCGGCGACCCCGTGCTGTCGCCCGCCGTCACCCGGCAGCTGATGCGGCACGCGGCCGCCTCCGCGGCCGACACCAGGCAGGCACGCGCGCGTGCCAGGCTCGCCGTCCTCAACGACCGCGAGCGCGAGGTCGCCGTCTCGGTGGGCCGGGGCCTCGCCAACGCCGAGATCGCCACCCGTCTCTTCATGAGCGTCGCGACCGTCAAGACCCACGTCTCCCGCATCCTGGCCAAGCTCGGCCTGAACAACCGCGTCCAGATCGCCCTGCTGGCGTACGACGCGGGCCTGCTGGAGGAGTAGAGGAACAAGAGGAACGGGGCACCAACCGGGAGCCCCGCGCGTTCTCCCGGTACGGGACGGCCTCGGGGACCGCCTGAAGGGGGAGCGACGACATGCAGGTGACCGACCTCGGTCAGTACGGCGAGACACTGCGCACGGACCCGCACACCGTCTACGCGCACCTGCGCGAACGCGGCCCGGTGCACCGGGTGCGGTGGCCGCTGCCCGAAGGGCAGTACCACGAGACCTGGCTGGTCGTGGGGTACGAGGAGGCACGCGCCGCGCTCGCCGACCCGGGGCTGGCCAAGGACACCGCGAAAACCGGGTTCACGTTCCTCGACGAGGAACTGATCGGCAAGCACCTGCTGGCCGCGGACCCGCCGCAGCACACCCGACTCCGCTCCCTCGTCACCCGCGCGTTCACCGCCCGCCGGGTGGCGGGGCTGGAGCCGAGGATCCAGGAGATCACCGACCGGCTGCTGGACGAGATGCTGCCGCGCGGCCGCGCCGACCTCCTCGACGCCCTCGCCTACACCCTGCCCATCACGGTGATCAGCGAGCTGCTCGGCGTCCCCGAACTGGACCGCGCCCGCTTCCGCAAGCTCTCCAACGAGGCGGTCACGTCCAGCCGCCCGGGCAGCGAGTACGACGCGTTCTCCGCCCTCGCCGACTACCTGGCGGAACTGATCGAGGACAAGCGGTGCGCGGGCCCGAGCGGAGACCTGCTCAGCGACCTGCTGCGCACCACCGCCGAGGACGGCGACCGGCTGTCCTTCGGCGAACTGCGCGGCATGGCCTTCGTGCTGCTGATCGCCGGCCACGAGACCACCGTCAACCTGATCGGAAACGGCGTCCTCGCCCTGCTCACCCACCCGGACCAACTGGCCGCCCTGCGCGCCGACATGACCCTCCTGGACGGCACGGTCGAGGAGATCCTGCGCTGGGAGGGGCCGGTGGAGAACGCGACGTACCGGTACGCCGCCGAGCCCCTGGAGATCGCCGGCACCGCCATCGCCGCGGGCGACCCGGTGATGATCGGCCTGACCGCCGCCGACCGCGACGGCGCCCGTTACGCCGAGCCGGACCGCTTCGACATCCGCCGGGACAGCCGCGGCCACCTCGCCTTCGGCCACGGCATCCACTACTGCCTGGGCGCACCCCTGGCCCGCCTGGAGGGCCGCATCGCGCTGCGCTCGCTGCTGGAGCGGGCCCCGGACCTGGCGCTGGACGGGCAGCCGGGCGAGTGGCTGCCCGGGACGCTGATGAGAGGGGTGCGGCGGCTGCCCGTGCGCTGGTAGGCGGCGGCGGTCAGCCGAGCCGGTCCGGGATCTCCGCGAGCGCCACCGGCCTTCGCTCGTGCCGGGACACCTCGCAGGCCTCCGCGACCCGCAGCGCCTGGAGCGCCTCGCGCCCGTCGCAGGGGTTGTCCAGCGTGCCGCGCACCACGTCGACGAAGGCGCACAGCTCGGCCTCGTAGGCGGGCCCGAACCGCTCCAGGAAACCCGGCCACGGCTTGTCCGCGGGCGGCGGCCCGGTCGGCTCGGTCGAGGCCACCGGCGTACGGTCGTCCAGCCCGACCACCACGGTGTCCCGCTCCCCGGCCAGCTCCATCCGCACGTCGTACCCGGCGCCGTTCAGCCGGGTCGCGGTGGCCGTGGCCAGCGTGCCGTCGTCCAGGGTGAGCAGCGCCGAGCCGGTGTCCACGTCACCGGCCTCGCGGAACATCGCGGGTCCCGCGTCCGAGCCGGTCGCGTACACGTCGACGACCTCCCGGCCGGTCACCCAGCGCAGCACGTCGAAGTCGTGGATCAGCGCGTCCCGGAACAGCCCGCCCGACAGCGGCAGCCACTCGGGCGGCGGCGGCGACTGGTCGGAGGTCAGCGCCCGTACCGTGTGCAGCCGCCCGAGCCGTCCCGAGCGCACCGCCTCCCGGGCGCCCGCGTACCCGGCGTCGAAGCGCCGCTGGAAGCCCATCTGGAGGACCGTACCGGCCCGCTCCACCTCGGCGAGGGCGTGCAGGGTGCCCGGCAGGTCGAGGGCGATCGGCTTCTCGCAGAAGACCGGGAGCCCGGAGCGTGCTGCCCGACCGATCAGTTCGGCGTGGGCCGAGGTCGCCGTGGTGATCACCACGGCGTCCACGCCCCACTTGAAGATCTCGTCGGTCCCGGGTGCCGCCGTCTCACCCAGACGGTGCGCCAGATCCTGGGCCCGCGCCGGATCCACGTCCGTGAGGATCAGCGACCCGACCTCGCGATTGCGGCTGAGCGTGTTCGCGTGGATGGTGCCTAGGCGGCCCGTACCGATGACCCCGATGCGCATGGGAACAAGGTGCTGGTGCACCCCGCGCGCTGTCAATCCGTATGTCCGGACAATCGAACTACACAACTTCCCGTCAACCCGTCACGGGGATACGCTCGGGCCCGTGCCGAAACCAGATGTGGACCCGACCGTGACGCTCGACCTCAGTGTGGACCGGAGCTCCCCGGTCCCGTTGTACTTCCAGCTGGCCCAGCAGCTGGAAGCGGCCATCGAGCACGGCTCGCTCACCCCCGGCAGCCTGCTGGGCAACGAGATCGAGCTGGCCGCACGGCTCGGCCTGTCCCGCCCGACGGTCCGGCAGGCCATCCAGTCCCTCGTCGACAAGGGCCTCCTGGTCCGCCGCCGGGGCGTCGGCACCCAGGTCGTGCACAGCCAGGTCAAACGCCCCCTGGAGCTCAGCAGTCTCTACGACGACCTGGAGTCGGCCGGTCAGCGCCCCGCCACCAAGGTCCTGGTCAACACCGTCGTCACGGCCTCCGCCGAGGTCGCGGCCGCGCTCGGGGTCGCCGAGGGCACCGAGGTGCGGCGGATCGAACGGCTGCGGCTGGCGCACGGCGAGCCGATGGCGTACCTCACCAACTACCTGCCGCCCGGTCTGCTGGACCTGGACACCGGGCAGCTGGAGGCGACCGGCCTGTACCGGCTGATGCGGGCCGCCGGGATCACCCTGCACAGCGCCCGCCAGTCCATCGGCGCGCGCGGCGCGGCAGCCGGCGAGGGCGAGCGGCTCGCCGAACCGGAGGGCGCCCCGCTGCTCACCATGCAGCGCACCACCTACGACGACACCGGCCGCGCCGTCGAGTTCGGCGACCACATCTACCGGCCGACCCGCTACTCCTTCGAGTTCCAGCTGCTCGTACGGTCCTGAGTGCCGCCCCCGTGCCGCCCCCTCCGGCAGTCAGGTTGTCCGGACAATGTGACCGTGAGGTGGCGGAGGGCGGCGGGCGGGCGCGTTCCTTATCTCCCCCGAACGGCGCCGCCCCTCCCAGTGAGGCACAATCGAGCCCGATGAGCACCTACCGCGACCTCGCCGCCCCCATCGGCTCCCGCCGAGCCCCGGTCCTGCGCACCGTCGGCACCAGGGAACGCCGGTCACACCTGACGGCCCCGCGCGTGCCGACGGTCGGCATCGACATCGGCGGCACCAAGGTCATGGCGGGCGTCGTGGACGCCGACGGCAACATCCTGGAGAAGCTCCGCGCGGAGACCCCGGACAAGTCCAAGAGTCCGAAGGTCGTCGAGGACACCATCGTCGAACTGGTCCTGGACCTGTCCGACCGGCACGACGTGCACGCGGTGGGCATCGGCGCGGCCGGCTGGGTCGACGCCGACCGCAACCGCGTGCTGTTCGCCCCCCACCTGTCCTGGCGCAACGAACCACTGCGCGACCGCCTGGCCGGCCGGCTCGCCGTACCCGTCCTCGTGGACAACGACGCGAACGCCGCCGCCTGGGCCGAGTGGCGCTTCGGCGCCGGACGCGGCGAGGACCACCTCGTCATGATCACGCTCGGCACCGGCATCGGCGGCGCGATCCTGGAGGACGGCCAGGTCAAGCGCGGCAAGTACGGCGTCGCCGGTGAGTTCGGCCATATGCAGGTGGTGCCCGGCGGCCACCGCTGCCCGTGCGGCAACCGCGGCTGCTGGGAGCAGTACAGCTCGGGCAACGCGCTGGTCCGGGAGGCCAAGGAGCTGGCGGTGGCCGACTCCCCGGTGGCCTACGGGATCATCGAGCACGTCAAGGGCAACGTCGACGACATCACCGGCCCGATGATCACGGAGCTGGCCCGTGAGGGCGACGCCATGTGCATCGAGCTGCTCCAGGACATCGGCCAGTGGCTCGGTGTCGGCATCGCCAACCTCGCTGCCGCCCTCGACCCGTCCTGCTTCGTGATCGGCGGTGGCGTCAGCGCCGCCGACGACCTGCTCATCGGCCCCGCCCGGGACGCGTTCAAACGTCAGCTGACCGGGCGCGGCTACCGCCCCGAGGCCCGTATCGCCCGCGCCCAGCTGGGCCCCGAGGCCGGCATGGTCGGCGCCGCCGACCTCGCCCGCCTGGTCGCCCGCCGGTTCCGGCGCGCCAACCGGCGCCGAGTGGAGCGCTACGAGCGCTACGAGCGGTACGCGGAGGCCCGCCGTCCCCGGGACACCGTATGACCGCTGCACTGCCCCGCCAGGCGGCGCCCCCGGACGAACCGGACCGCCCGCCGGAGACCCCCGGCCACAAGGCCCGCCGCCGGGCGCTCACCCTGCTCATCATCGTGCTTCTCATCGGCGTGCCGGCCGGCTATCTGGTGATCTCCGCCGCCCAGAGCCGCGACAGCGGCAAGGACAAGGAGTCCAAGTACTCGGCGACCGGCCTCGCCGAGGGCTGGCCCTCGAAGGTGCAGCGGCGCCTCTACCAGGTGCCGGTCCCCCACCCCGCCGACAGGATCGCCTACTACGAGACGAACAACTGGAAGACCAGCCGTCTCTACGTCCAGTTCCGCACCAACAGCGCCGGACTGGACAGCTTCCTGGAGGGCATGGGCGTCAACCGGGACGCGCTCAAGAAGAACGACATCAGCGTCAGTTCCCGGGACCGGAAGATCACCGGCTGGAAGTTCACCGGCGCCGGACCCTGGGCGGGCCTCACGCACACCCAGAAGAACCCGGCGCCCACCCAGGACGTGGTCGTGAACACGGCCGACCCCGACTTCCCGATGGTCTACGTCGTCTCACGCACCGTGCCGTGACGGCCTGCCCCGGCCGGTCGCCGGGGCCGACTGTCAGACCCCGCCCGTACAGTCGAAGACATCTGATCCGACGCAGGGGCGGGAGGTGGCAGAACGTATGAGCGGCGCGGTTGCCGGGACGCGCGAGGACGTGCCCGTGCGCCTCGCGGCGGTCTATCTGCCCGCCGACCTTCCCCGCCAGGGCCGGATCGCCTTCTGGGACCCCGAGGGCGGCCCCCTGCCCGGTGAGAGCCAGGAACTGACCGTCGTACGTCGGCACGGCGCCGGTGTCCGCCGCAGGCAGGTGCCCGCGCTCACCCTGCCGGTCGGCGACGCCCTCCCGGTGCTGGTCAGGGCCCGCCGCGACCCGGCCGCCCACCCCGCGACGGCCTGCTGGGGAGCGGCCGCCCAGCACGCGCTGCGGCTCGCCGCCCGGGGCCGGCTGCTGCCCGGCCTGACCCCGGCGGGGCACGACGCCTGGCGGGCCGGGCCCCTGGAGCCCGCCGACATCGCCCACCTGCGCGCGGTGGCCGCCGCACTGCCCGCCGAGGGCCACGCCGTCCCGCTGCCCGGCCCCGGCCCGCTCCTGCTGCCCCAGCCGGAGGCGCTGATCCGCTCCTTCCTCGACGCGGTCGCGGACACCCTGCCCCGCACCCCGGCCGCACCCCACACCTCGGGCCGGCCGTTCGCCGCGCGCGAGGCCCAGCGGCTGCCCGACGCCCAGGAATGGGCCGCGGAGGTCGCCGCCGGCATGGACGCCGGGGTGCGGATCTCGCTGCGCCTGGACCTGTCGGCCTCCGACCTGTTCGACGACGGCGAGGGCGCGCACCGCGCGGGCGCGGCGATCGTCCAGGTGCACAGCCTGGCCGACCCGACCCTGCTGACCGACGCGGCGGCCCTGTGGGCCGGGCGGTCGGACGCGGCCTTCGGCCCCCGCGCACGCGTGGACGCGGCGCTCGCCGTGCGCCGGGCCGCGCGGGTGTGGCCGCCCCTGGACCGGCTCGCGGAGCAGGACGTGCCGGACGTTCTCGCGCTCTCCGAGGAGGAGCTGGGCGAACTGCTCGGAGTGGCCGCGACCCGGCTCGCGGCGGCCGGGGTCGCCGTGCACTGGCCCCGGGACCTGGCACAGGACCTGACCGCGGCCGCGGTCGTCAGGACCGCCCCCGGCTCCGCCACCGACGGCACCGGCTTCTTCGAAGGGGAGGAACTCCTCCAGTTCCGCTGGCAGCTGGCGCTCGGCGGGGACCCGCTCAGCGAGGCCGAGATGGACGCCCTCGCCGAGGCCCACCGGCCCGTCGTACGCCTGCGGGACCGCTGGGTGCTCGTCGACCCGGCACTCGTGCGCAAGGCCCGCAGGCGCGAACTGGGCCTGCTCGACCCGGTCGACGCGCTGTCCATGGCGCTGACCGGCGAGGCCGAGGTGGACGGCGAGACCGTCGAGGCGGTCCCCGTCGGCGTCCTCGCGGCCCTGCGCGACCGCCTCACGGCCGGCGTCCACCCCGCCGAGCCGCCCGCCGGACTGCACGCCACCCTGCGCGACTACCAGCTGCGCGGCCTGGCCTGGCTCGACCTCATGACCTCCCTGGGGCTCGGCGGCTGCCTCGCCGACGACATGGGCCTCGGAAAGACCATCACCGTCATCGCCCTGCACCTGAAGCGGGCCCGCACCGAACCGACCCTGGTGGTCTGCCCGGCCTCGCTGCTCGGCAACTGGCAGCGGGAGATCACCCGGTTCGCGCCCGGCGTCCCGGTGCGCCGCTTCCACGGCCCCGAGCGCACCCTTGACGGCCTCGACGGCGGCTTCGTCCTCACCACCTACGGCACCATGCGCGCCACCGCGGGACGCCTCGCCGAACAGCCCTGGGGGATGGTCGTCGCCGACGAGGCCCAGCACGTCAAGAACCCGTACTCGGCGACCGCCAAGGCCCTGCGCACCATCCCGTCCCCCGCGCGCGTGGCCCTCACCGGCACCCCCGTGGAGAACAACCTCTCCGAACTCTGGGCCCTGCTCGACTGGACCACCCCCGGACTCCTCGGCCCGCTGAAGTCCTTCCGGGCCCGGCACGCGCGAGCCGTGGAGAACGGCGGGGCCGATGAGAACGCGGCGGCCGTGGCGCGACTGGCCCGACTCGTCCGCCCCTTCCTCCTGCGCCGCAAGAAGTCCGACCCCGGGATCGTCCCCGAACTCCCGCCCAAGACGGAGACCGACCACCCGGTCCCGCTCACCCGCGAACAGGCCGCGCTCTACGAGGCGGTGGTCCGCGAGTCGCTGCTCGCCATCGAGACGGCCGAGGGGATCGCCCGCCGGGGCCTGGTGCTCAAGCTCCTCGGTGCCCTGAAGCAGATCTGCGACCATCCCGCCCTGTACCTGAAGGAGGAGGCCCGCGGCGACGGCCTCGCCGCCCGCTCCGGGAAACTGACCCTGCTCGACGAACTGCTGGACACCGTGCTCGCCGAGGACGGCTCGGCGCTCGTCTTCACCCAGTACGTCGGCATGGCACGCCTGATCACCGGGCACCTCCAGGCCCGCGCGGTCCCCGTCGACCTGCTGCACGGCGGTACGCCGGTACCCGAGCGGGAGCGCATGGTGGACCGCTTCCAGGCCGGCGCCATCCCCGTCCTGGTGCTGTCGCTGAAGGCCGCGGGCACCGGGCTCAACCTCACCCGCGCCGGCCACGTCGTCCACTTCGACCGCTGGTGGAACCCGGCGGTGGAGGAACAGGCCACGGACCGCGCGTACCGCATCGGGCAGACCCAGCCCGTCCAGGTCCACCGGCTGGTCACCGAGGGCACGGTGGAGGACCGCATCGCGCAGATGCTGGAGTCCAAGCGGGCCCTCGCCGACGCGATCCTCGGCACCGGCGAGGCGGCCCTGACCGAACTGACGGACCGGGAGCTGTCCGACCTGGTGTCGCTGCGGAGGACGTCATGAGCGAGGACGTCATGAGCGAGGACGTCATGAACGAGGACGGGCACCGGCCGGGCGACGCGGCCCGCCGCGCGCTGCGAGCGGCACGGGACCGCGGGGCGGAGTCCGGCGCCGACGGGGCGGTCCCGGCCGAGGCGGAGCGACCGGCCGCCCCTGCGACGCCGGACGCGCCGGACAGGGCCGTTCCGGAGCGGCGGGTGCCCCGGCCCGGCGACGCCGTGCGCCGGGCGCTGCGGACGGCCGCCGCGGCGAAGGGGACGGAGCGGCGGGACGCCGAACCCGAGGGCGACACCGGGACCGGAGCGCCCACCGTCGACCGCCCGGCCGTCGACCGCCCGGCCGCCGACCGCCCGGCCGCCGACCGCCCGGCCGCCGACCGCCCGGCCGTGGACCGTCCCTCCGGCCGTCCCGGTGACGTCGCCCGGGAGGCGCTGCGGGCGGCGCGCGCCGAGGCACGGCGCGCCGAGGAAGCCACGGCGGCGGAGGCGGCGGAACGGCGCCCGACCCGGCCGCCGCACCGCGTCCCGGCACCGTCTGCGGCGACGCCCACGGAACGCACCCGCACCGCCCTCGACCTGAAACAGTTCCTGGCGACGGCGTTCCGCATGCCGAACGCGGACGACTCCGAGCCACCCTTCGAGAGCGAGGACGAGCCGGCGCACGAGCTCCCGTCCGCCGTGGCCACCCCGAACCCACCGGAGCCGAACACCTCCGCCCCGGTTCCCGCCCACCGGCCGCCCAAGGCCGCCCGCAGGACGCCCGCCGACTCCTCCAGCTCCGCATCCACCGCATCCACCGCGCCCACGTCCACCCCGACCCCCGGTTTCCCGGACCCGGGCGTCCCCCGTCTCCCGCGCACCATGGCCACCCCCCACCGCGACACCGAACTCCGCCGCACCTTCCCCTCCCTCCCGTCCCGTGCCTCCGACACCGCCTCCGGGTTCGCCGGGACCTGGTGGGGCAACGCCTGGGTGCGGGCGCTGGAGGAGGGGGCGCTGGACGTCAAGCGACTGGCACGCGGGCGGAGTTACGCCGAGCGGGGCCAGGTGGACGCCATCACCGTGACCCCCGGCGCGGTCCTGGCGTACGTCCAGGGAAGCCGGCCCCGGCCGTACCGCGTGCAGCTGAGGCTGCGCACCTTCGGCGAGGAGGAGTGGGAGCGGTTCCTGGACGCCGCCGCCGACCGGCCGGGGGACATCGCGGCCCTTCTCGACAAGGAGTTGCCGCAGGCTCTCGCCGACAGCGGCGTCCCGCTGCTGCCCGTCGCGGGTGAACTCGACCCCCGTTGCAGCTGTCCCGACGCCGGCCACCCCTGCAAGCACGCGGCCGCCCTCTGCTACCAGACCGCACGGCTGCTGGACGCCGACCCGTTCGTGCTGCTCCTGCTGCGGGGCCGTGGCGAACGGGACGTGCTCGACGCCCTGTCCCGGCGCAACGCCGCCCGCTCTGCCCGGGAGCGGCGGCCGGTGTCTCTGCCCGGCGTCCGGGCCACCGAGGTGCTCGTCGCCCGCCGGCTCCCGCCGCTGCCGCCGCCGTTGCCGCTCCCGGCGCATCCGGAGCAGCCCCCGGTCTATCCGGGCGTGCCCGGCGGCCCGGACCCCTTCGCACTGGACCAGCTGGCCACCGACGCGGCGGCCCGCGCCCACGCCCTGCTGGCCACCGGACACGACCCGGTCGGCGACCTGACGCTCTGGCAGGACGCGGTACGGCTCGCCGCCGCCCGTCCGGGGTCCGGCCTGACCGCGTCCACCCGCGCCCTCTACGCGTCGCTCGCGGACGCCGTGGGCCGCACGCCGGGCGACCTGGCGCGCGCGGTCGCGGCCTGGCGGCAGGGCGGCCCGGACGGACTGGCCGTTCTGGAGGAGCCCTGGGACCCGCCGGCGGGCCGCTTCGACCGGTCCCGGCCGCTGCTCCTCGCCGCCGACCTGCCGGCGTTCCGCCCCTGGCGCAACCACCTCACGCACCCCGGCGGCCACGTCCAGCTCCGCCTGGGCCGGGACGGCCTGTGGTACGCCTACGAGTCCGAACCGGGCCACGACGACTGGTGGCCCAGAGGCACCCCGGACCTGGACCCGGTGGGCGCCCTCACCGGCCTCGGCACGTCGGACGAGCTGACGTGACGTGGTGGCGGTCCCTCCGTCAGCGGACCAGCGACACGGCCGCCAGGAGAACCGCACCGGCGCAGACGGCCACGGTCCATCCCACGCAGCGCAGGCGCAGCGAGCGGTACCGTCGCTCGTACTCGCCGCGCAGGGACCGGCACCGGGCGGCGACCCTTTCGAGGTCCTGCCGCGCCCGGCGCAGGCCGTCCTCCACGTGGTGGCGTTCGACCTCGTCGCGCTGGGACGTGGTCAGCCAGTCCAGACGGCCGGTGAACTCCCGCGCCCGCTGTTCGGCCTCGGCGATCCTGGCCTGCCACAGCAGGTAACCCTCGGCCTGGTTGGCGAGGTCCCCGTCGGCTCCCGGCGCGCCCACGCGATGTCCCGCGTCGGTCATGTGTGCAGCCTGCTCGCCTCGGCCTCGGCCATGGCGATGTCCGGGTGGTGCAGGTCGAACGCCGGGGACTCGGAGCGGATCCGGGGCAGCGTGACGAAGTTGTGCCGCGGCGGCGGGCAGGAGGTCGCCCACTCCAGCGAACGGCCGTAGCCCCACGGGTCGTCGACGCCGACCGGCTTGCCGTAGCGGGCGGTCTTCCACACGTTGTAGAGGAACGGCAGGATCGACAGGCCGAGCAGGAAGGAGGCGATCGACGAGACCGTGTTCAGGGTGGTGAAGCCGTCGGCCGCCAGGTAGTCGGCGTACCGGCGCGGCATGCCCTCGGCGCCCAGCCAGTGCTGCACAAGGAAGGTGCCGTGGAAGCCGACGAACAGCGTCCAGAAGGTGATCTTGCCGAGCCGCTCGTCGAGCATCTTGCCCGTCATCTTCGGCCACCAGAAGTGGAACCCGGCGAACATCGCGAAGACGACCGTACCGAACACCACGTAGTGGAAGTGGGCCACCACGAAGTACGAGTCGGAGACGTGGAAGTCCATCGGCGGCGAGGCCAGGATGACACCGGTGAGCCCGCCGAACAGGAACGTCACGAGAAAGCCCGCCGCCCAGAGCATCGGTGTCTCGAAGGACAGCGACCCCTTCCACATGGTGCCGATCCAGTTGAAGAACTTCACACCGGTCGGCACCGCGATCAGGAA
>NZ_JBEYJU010000127.1:0-20855 GCF_040703965.1 Streptomyces sp. NPDC006655
CCGGGCCATGGCCGAGGGCGCCCGGCCTTCCGCCGGGCCATGGCCGAGGGCCCGGGGTGATCCGCGATCGGGCCTTCAGCCGCCGGTTCCGTGCCCCGCGGGTCTCAGGACCCCCACGGAACCGTGAGGAAGCCCTCCGCGCGGGCGCTCGCCAGGCCGATGCGGGGGATGTCGCTGCTGCGGGCGAAGAGGAGGTAGCGGGGCTCCCAGACCGGGCGGTACTTGGCGTTCGCCCGGTAGAGGGACTCGATCTGCCACCAGCGGGAGAAGAACGTGAGGATGGCGTGCCACAGGCGCAGGACCGGGCCCGCGCCGAGGCGGGAGCCGCGTTCGAAGACCGAGCGGAACATCGCGAAGTTCAGGGAGACCCGTTCGACCTTCAACTCGGACGCGCGCAGGAGCAGTTCGACGACCATGAACTCCATCAGGCCGTTCTCGGAGTCGCGGTCGCGGCGCATCAGGTCGAGGGAGAGGCCGTGCTCGCCCCAGGGCACGAAGCTGAGGAGGGCGCGGGGGGTGTCGTTCGCGTCCCGGCACTCCAGCATCACGCAGCGGCCGTCCGCCGGGTCGCCGAGGCGGCCGAGGGCCATGGAGAAGCCGCGTTCGGTGGCGCCGTCGCGCCAGTGGTCGGCCCGCTCGATGAGCAGCGCCAGCTCGTCCGCGGGGATGTCCTCGTGGCGGCGGATGCGGACCGTGTAGCCGGCCCGGCGGACCCGGTTGTGGGCCTGCCGGACCACCCGCATCGCGCGGCCTTCGAGCGTGAAGTCGGCGATGTCGACGATCGCCTCGTCACCCAGTTCGAGGGCGTCCAGGCCGTGCCGGGCGTAGACGGTGCCCGCCTCCTCGCTCGCGCCCATGACGGCGGGCGTCCACGCGTGCCGGCGGGCCTCCGTCAGCCACGCGTCGATCGCGCCCGGCCAGGCCTCCGGGTCACCGATCGGATCGCCGGAGGCGAGGCTGACACCGCCGACGACGCGGTAGGTGACCGCGGCCTTGCCGGTCGGGGAGAAGATCGCCGCCTTGTCGCGGCGCAGCGCGAAGTAGCCGAGGGAGTCACGGGCGCCCTGCTTGTCCAGCAGGTCGCGCAGCCGCTCCTCGTCCTCCGCGCTGAGCAGCCGGCGCCCGCGCGGCGAGCGGAAGCCGGCGTACAGGACCAGGCAGAAGGCGACCGCGAGCAGGATGTTGATGATGATGTCGGTCCAGCGGGGGGCGTGGACCGCCGTCACGTGGTCGGCGAGCGGGCCGACGCTGACGCCCCGGAGCAGGGTGTACGCGATCTCGTCGGGCAGGGTGGCGCCGGGGAGCTTGTTCGTCGCGTGCACGAGGAGGGTGCCCAGGCCGCCGGTGACCAGGACGCCGCCCGCGGCCACCGCCGCGGCCGTCTTCGGGTTGGACGGGTCGCCGACCGCGATGAACTCCCGGCGGCCGACCAGCAGCGCGGCCACGAAGAGGCCGGTGACGGCGGCGGAGACCCAGTTGAAGACGTGGGCGCGGTACTCGGGCTGGGTGAGCGCGAGGACGTAGAGCGCGAAGAGGGGGGTGGACAGCACGAGGTTGACCACCCAGGCCGCGCGCTTGCGGCGGCGCATCACCAGGACGAAGAAGATGGCGAGGGCGGCGGAGACCAGGCCCGCGGTCGCCAGGTACGGTGTGAAGAACTGCCCGGAGTGGTGCGCGTGCTGCCGGTGCAGGTGCAGGGTGATGCGGCCGTTGTTGTGCTCGTCGACCTCCTGGCGGAACGGCAGCGACAGCACCGCCGCTATGTTCAGCACGGCGATCACGCGCAGGTACCAGACGGTGAAGTCGGCGGCTCGCCTGCTCAGTGCGCCGCCGGGCTCGGGGGCGGGTGCACGGCGGGCGGTGGACGCGCGCTCGGGGATCAGTGCCGACGACTGTGGGGGCATGGTGACCGATCGCCTTGGGGACGGGGAACGGGATGACGGAGGGTTGACCCTACATTCTGTAGGTTAGCTGTGGGAGACAGGGGAACGATTTGCGTCGGTAGGGAAAACGGTGTGAAACGACGGAGTGACCCTTACCGGTGCTCCCGTTCCGCCCGCCGCCGGGCCGCCAGCATCCACGCCAGGTTGCCGATGGCCGCCCCGGCCGCCACCGCCGCCACGATCACCCCGCCCGTCGCCAGCCCGTCGCTGAACAGGTGCGGGCGCCGGTCGAGGCTGTGCAGACCGAAGCCGGACAGCTCGTACACCCCCACCGCCGCGACCAGCAGGCTCGCCACCAGCACCGCGACCGTGGGGGTGAGCGCGCGCCGCGCCTCCTGCGTGTCCGAGCCGTGCATGAGTACCCCCGATGAACTGACGGGCCGCCGTGACCGATGGGGAACCTACAATACGTAGGGTCCGCGGCGCCTCCGGACGTGCGTATCCGTATCAGCCAGGACATCGAGGACATCGCCCGGCCGTCCGGCCGGTGCCCGCCGGGACCGGCGTGCCCCGCACGGGTGATGCGCCGGGGTGCGGCGGGGTGACGGTACGGCGGACCGGCCGGCACCGCGGCTCAGCCGAAGCGGCCCGCCACGTAGTCCGCCGTGCGCTGGTCCTGCGGGGAGTTGAAGACGGCCTCCGTGTCGCCGTGCTCGACGATGCCACCGGGGGTGCCCTGCTCCGCCAGGAAGAACGCGCACTGCTGGGAGACGCGGGCCGCCTGCTGCATGTTGTGGGTCACGATGACGATCGTCACCTGACCGGCCAGGTCCTGGATGGTCTCCTCGACGCGACGGGTGGAGGTGGGGTCCAGCGCCGAGCAGGGTTCGTCCATGAGGAGGACCCGGGGGCGGACCGCCAGGGCCCGCGCGATGCACAGGCGCTGCTGCTGGCCGCCGGACAGGGCGCCGCCGGGCCGGCGGAGCCGGTCACGGACCTCCTTCCACAGGCCGGCGCGGGTCAGGGACTCCTCGACCAGCACGTCCTTCTCCCGGCGGTTCGCCTTGGTGCCGGTCAGCCGCAGGCCCGCCACCACGTTGTCGTAGATCGACATCGCCGGGAACGGGTTCGGCTTCTGGAAGACCATGCCGATCCTGCGGCGGGCGTCGGTCAGCCGCCAGGACGGGTCGTAGATGTCCTCGCCCTCGAAGAGCACCTCGCCGCCGAACTGGGCCGAGGGGATCAGCTCGTGCATCCGGTTCAGGGTGCGCAGGAACGTCGACTTGCCGCAGCCGGACGGGCCGATCAGCGCGGTGACCTCGCCGGAGGGCATGGTCAGCGACACCTGGCTGAGCACCTGGTGCGAGCCGAACCAGGCGGAGACGGCCCGGGCTTCGAGGGTGGCGGGGGCGGGGCCGTCGACCGCGGGGGCGGGCAGGACGACGGTGTCGGTCGCGTCGGACGGGGCGGCCCTGCCGGTCGCTTCGGTCGCTTCGGTCGCTTCGTTCGTTTCGGTCGCTTGAGTCAGTTCAGTCACTTCACTCACCTCGGTCACAACAGGTTCGGCAGCAGTTCGGTGGTCCGCGTCGCGACCTGGAGGCCGAGCACCGCGACGACCGGGGCGAAGACGATCCAGGTCTGGTGGCGGCCCCAGCGGTGCCACGTCCAGACGGCGGCGACCGCGGCGAGCAGCAGCGCCTGCAGCCACATCACCAGCGGCCACGGCACCCCGGAGGGCCGGGCCAGCGGCTCCTCGGAGCCGGGCAGGGTGCCGGCCCGGATCACGGCCGGCGGGGTCTGGAACGGCGCGGAGACCAGGTCCGCGTCGACGCGCAGGACACCCGAGGGCATGAACTTCGGGCCCGTCGCGGTGACGAGGACGATCCGGCTCTTCCCGGCGGCGAGCGCCGTGGGCGCCGGGTCCCCGGCCCGTCGTACGTCGATGACCTGGAACTTCGCCCTGCCCTGGCCGGTGGTGACGGTGAACGGGTCCCCGGGGGCGAGCCGGGACAGCCCGCCGAACGGGCCGCCGTACGCCGCCGCCCGTCCCATCAGCACGCTGGTGCCGGCCTGGCCGGGCATCGGGGTGTCCCGGCGGTGGCCCGGGCCGTCGGTCGTGACGGACGAGTCGGTGCCCTCCAGGACCACCTGGCTCAGACCCAGCTTCGGTATCTCGACGAGCGCGACCGGCGTGCCCGGCGCCAGCAGCTTGCCGTCCTGGCCGGTCTGCGCCACCGGCGCGGTACCGAGGGCGAGTTGCTCGCGCAGCCGGTCGAAGTCGGCGTGCTGCGCGGAGTGTTCCTGGGCGCCGCTGAAGACCAGCAGCTGGGCGGTGACGCCGAGCAGCAGGGCGGCGAGGCTGAGCAGTCCGCCGCGCGAGAGGTGGCGGACGTAGGTGAGGCCGGCGACGGGCCTGCGGGGCACGGCCGGAGCCAGAGCTTTCGGTGTCGGTACGGCGACCGTCACGGCGGCCCGCCTCCTTCAGAGGTGCGTGCGGGCCGCCGGGAGCCGTACGAGGCTCCCGGCGGGCCCGTCAACCGGTCAGGTGGACTTGATGGTGAAGTTGGCGCCGGACTTCGAGTTCACGGTCGCGGAACCGGCGTAGAAGGCGTGCAGGGTGTGCTTGCCCTTGGCCAGCTTCGGCAGCGTGACGGTGACCTTGCCGCCGCTCAGGGTGCCGGTCGCGATGACCTTGGAGCCCTCGTAGATCCGGACGGTGCCGGTCGGGGTGGTGCCGGTGGCGGTGACCTTGACGGTGACCTTGGCCTTGGCGGTGTGGCTCACCGAGGCCGGGGCGGAGGTGGCGACCGACGCCGTGGCCTTGGTGATCTTCAGGAAGGCGGTCGTCGAGGACGCGTTCAGGCCGGCGCTGCCCGCGTAGGACACCGACAGCGCGTGCGTGGCGACCTTGAGGTGGTTCGACAGGCCGATGGTGACCTTGCCGGACGCGTCGAGGGTGCCGGTGCCGAGGGTCGTGGAGCCCTCCTTCACGGTGACCTTGCCGGTCGGCTTCACGCCGTGCGAGCCGGCGACGGTGACGGCGACCTTCGGGGTCGTGCCGTAGGCGGTGGGGGCGGCGGTCGCGGTCGTCGTGCTGGCGTACTTGACCGCACCCGTCCAGGTGGCGTCCGCGCCGCCGCCGACGATGTTGTAGCCGGTGACCGTGGCGGTGTAGGTGCCGGTGGCGAGACCGGTGAAGGAGTACGACGTGGTGGTGGCCACGACGTCCTTGGCGGCGACGACCGCGCCGTCCGCGTCGGTCAGCGTCACCCGGTAGTCGGTCAGCGGCAGCGGGGTGGCGGCCGGGGCGGTCCAGGACAGCTTCAGGCCGGCGTCGTCCACGGTGGCCTTCAGGGCGGGCGCGGCCGGCACCGTGTTGGCGGAGGAGAGGCCCTCCAGGCCACCCGGCAGGGCGTGCTTGGCCTGAAGGTTGACGGAGCCGTTGTACGGCTCGTTGACGAAGCCGAAGGCCGAGATGACCTTCTCTGCGCTGTCCGACGCCAGCTCGGCGGTGTGGCTGCCGCTGGTGACGAAGACGTCGTACAGGTCCTTGTCGAAGAAGACGCTGATCGGGTCGATCGCACGGCTCGGGACGACGTTGTAGACGTCACGGCCGAAGGTCGAGTTCTCGTAGTAGGCCTGGACCGGGGCCAGCTTGCCGTTGACCGTGGTGACCGGGCTGGTGGCACCGGAGTCGTTGGGCAGCGTGATGGAGGCCAGGTGACCGCCGGCGGCGGCCGCGGCCTTGCTGTAGTCGGGGGAGACGCCGTTGTTCTGGGCGATCCAGGAGCCGACGGAGAACGGGACGAGCGCGCCGTCCTCGGTGAGGGCGGCGTTCGCCTGGTTCTCCTGGACGACCTTGACGTTCGCCCCGAGCGGTGTGGTGGACATGCCGATCGCGGCGAGGAAGAACTTGCGGGTGCCCGAGCCGTCCTGCGGGATCTTCGGGTGCAGGGTCTGGCCGTTCAGCTCGGTGAGCGAGCCGGAGTAGATCTCGAACAGCTGCTGCTTGGTCAGCGAGTCCAGCGCCGAGCCCCTGACCGCGACGCCGATCGCGTCCCGGGCCATCGGGATGTAGGTGAGCGCCGATCCGGAGGTGGACGGGCCACCGGAGGAGCGGGCGAAGTCGACCTGGCCCTTGATGGAGGTACCGCCGTTGGCCGGGAACTTGTCGCCGGTCAGCGACGCGGACAGCGCCTTCTGGCCGTTGCCGGAGCCGTTCGGGCGGGTGAACGCCGTACCGCCCGAGCGGGTGACGATGGTGGACGTGGTGGAGCCCGTGCCGGGCTCGATCGCGTCGTACGAGGCGATACCGGCGCCGTTCGCCGACTTCACGGCGGTCGCTGCGTAGCCGGTGCCGTTGACGGTGTCGCCGGCCAGGGCGTTGAGCACGTCCTGGGTGGTGTCCGAGCCCACGCCGACCAGCTGGCGGAAGGTGCCGGCGGGGGTGGGGTCGGCGAGCGCCGGGGTGGCGAGGGCCAGACCGCCGGCCACCACGGCCGCGGCGACGAACGCCGCCGAGGAGCGCATTCTGCGCATCGAGAGTCTCCTGACAAGTGCTAGCTGGGGTGTCGCCAGAGGGATCTGGCAGGGTGGTACGGGCCGTCCGCCCCGACTGCCTTTCGGGGCGGGCGGCCGTCTGTGGGGAGCACTTGGCTCCGTGGGGCTTTCAACGCCCCGAGGTGTGGCGCCCTTCAGGGGCGCGGGGCGTCATCGAGGTGCGGCTCCGCCGCGTGGGCGCGACCGGCCACGACGAACCCGCAGCCGACGCACTGCCGCACGAGCGGAGCTGATCGACAGCCGGCGGCCGCCCGCGAAGGGCGCCCCGGCCCCCGCGACCGCCCCGAGCACGGCCCCCGCCGGAACGGCGTACCGCAGCGGGTTGGCCGGGTCGGCCGGGGTGTTGCCCGCCGCCGTCGTCTGCAGCGCCTTGCCGCCGTCGAACGACGCCGACGCGCTGGGCGAGGCACTGGTGCCGGCGCCGGCGGGTCCGGTTCCGGTGCCCGAGCCGCCGGCCGCGCCTGCGCCCCCAGCGACCCCGGCGGAGCCGGGCGACCCGCCGCCGGAGGTGCCGGTACCACCGCCGTCGGCCGAGCCGGTGCCGCCCGAGGCCGGTCCGGTGTAGTGGAGCAGCGCGTTCGCCGCCTTGCCGGCCTCGGCGCGCAGCTTTTGGGAGAGCGGGGCGTAGCCGAGGGGCAGCCGGCCCGGGTCGGAGCCGGAGGTCTGGCCGGTGGCCGCGGCGTAGTGCAGCAGGGCGGCGTAGTCCTCGCGGGCGGCCTTGGACACCGCGCCGGGGCGCACCGCCGCGTAGACCAGCTGGGCCAGCGGGTAGGCGCCCTTCGCGGTCGCGTGCGCCGGGGTGATCTCGGCGACGCCGGAGCCGGAGCCGGAGGCGGTCGCGGCGGCCGCGGTCAGGCTCGCCGTCGTCGGGGCGACGAACTCGCCCGCGCTGTTCTGCAACTCGGCGGTCTGCAACCCGTACCGGGCGGCGGAGGCCGCGTCCGTCACCGTGATCACGAACCGCGAGCCGACCGTCTGCGGACCGACGCTCTTGTACGCCGGCGGGCTGGCCAACTGGTCCCAGCTGGACTTCCAGAGCGTGTCCGCGCGCCGGGTGTGCAGGGCACCGGCGTGCATGTCGTCCACGTAGGGGTGGAAGTCGGTCATGCACTGCGTCTTGTCCTCGGGCGCGCCCGAGCCGGGCGGGACCGTGCACCAGGGGTCGTTCTTCGGGTACTCGTCGGTGTTCGACGGGTCGAAGGCGGCGCCGGACGGATTCAGGTCCGCGTTGGTGCTGTAGTACGGGTTGACCCGCATCCCGTCGTCGTCGGGGACCCCGGCGAGGAACTGCCGTGCGGCCTTGTCGGCGGCGACGTACTGCCAGAGCGCGCGGGCGGTGTCGGTGTGGCCCAGCGAGGTCATCAGATCGGTGTCGGTGGCCGGGGTCTCGGCGACCGAGAGATGGGCGAACTCGGGGTTGAGCGCGATGAACTCGGGGTCGGTGGCGAGACCCGCCGGGTTGTTCTTCGCCCAGCCGTATCCCTTGGCCGCCCCGCTGTCGAGCACCGAACCCCAGGTGGAGTTGCGGTACGACTCGGTGAGCAGTTTGGCGAGCAGCCGGGGGTTGAGCCTGATCGACCCGACCTTGGTACCCGCGAGCTTCTGGACGCTCGCCGGCGCCGTGGACCTGGGTCTGCGTTCGATCGTGAACCCGATGACGGCCCCGCTCAACGCGACCGGCGCGTAGGTCGTCGTGCCCGGTGGCGCGGAGGTTCCCGGGTCGGCGCCGAGTTTGCGGGTGGTGAAGGCGAGACCGCTGGAGCCGTCCGAGATCAGCCGGGCCCGGGTGTTGGGCTCGCCGTACTCGGTGTAGCTGTAGACCTTGCCCTGCGTGCACAGGGTGGCCTGCCAGCTGGTCATCGCGTCGGCCACCAGCTCGCTGCCGGTGGTGGGGCGTTCGTCGGCGCCGAGGGCGCAGTTGGTGCCGACGCTGTTGAAGTCCAGCCTGACGGCTACGCGGTTCTTCCAGTTGGTCGAGGAGACCGGGGAGCCCGCGTTGACGTGGCTCTGGTCCGTGTACGGCTTGCCGTCCAGGTCCAGGCTGCCCTGCGGGACGATCACCAGCCAGCAGGGGCGGGGCCTGGTGACGCCGTCGGTGGTGACGGGCACGCCGCAGCCGAGGTGCGGGGCCTCGTTGGCGGTCTGGACCTCGAAGTACTCCTGGCCGCTGCCGTCGGCGCTGGTGCGGGCGAAGTCGACCTCGTTGGTGGTGTTGTGGTTGAAGAGCGGGTTGTTCTGGGTGTTCCTGGTGATGGTGGTGCCGTCCACCGACTTGAAGGGGACCTCGCCGGGGGCGTTCGGGTTGGCGGCGCCGTACCGGTCGTCCTGGCCGTAGTCGGTCGGGTCGGCGCTGTAGAAGACCTGCCGGGTGTCGTCCTGGCCGTTGCCCGGCCAGCCGCCGCGGTCCGTGGTGGGTGAGGCGCCGAACTGGCACTGGGTCCGCGACGGGCCGGGGTTGGCGGGCACCGTGCCGTCGTCGTCGCCCCAGCACTGCATGATCTGCACGAAGCCGGTGTCGAACTGCGAGCCCGCGAAGGTGGTCGGGGCGCCGCCGGTCCAGCTCACCGAGATGGCCTGGCTGGTGAGGTGCGTGGTCTGGCTCACCGTGAACTTCATGTCCTTGAACTCACCGCGTCCGGACACCGTCACGGCGGATCCGGTGCCGCTCGCCGCGGTGGCGGACGGGGCCGCCTGGGCCACGGCGAGACCGGCGAGAGCGCCGACGGTGGCGCCGGCGAGGAGCCGGACGAGGGCGTTCCTGACGCGTCGTCTCATCGTCCGCTCCCGGCGCCCGAGGGGCCGTCGCCCTTGCCGTCGGCCTTGCCGCCCACCAGCCGGGAGACCAGCGAGGGCAGCAGGAGGAGGCCGAGGACCAGGACCGCGGCCAGCAGCATCAGCGTCTGGGTGCCGGTCCAGCCGTGTCCGGTGGCCACCGCGACCGGCTGGGCCAGCGCGACGGTGCCGCCGGCGGCCGTACCGCCGCCGGAGCCGGTGCCGCCGGCTGTGGTGCTGCCGTCCGGGGAGACGGTCTGACCGGTGTCGGGGTCGACCGAGGGCTGAGCGCCGGCTCCGCCGGCCGAGGAGCCGCCGGCACCGGAACCCGAACCGGCTCCGGTGCCGGTCGCGCCGCCGGAGCCGCTGCCGCCGGAGGTGCCGCCGCCGTTGTCGCTGGAGCCGGCCTTGGCGCCGCCGGTGCCCGTGGTGCAGGGCGCGGCGCCCTTCTTGTCACACGCCGCGGGGTAGGGCGCGGTCTGGGCCAGCCTGTTCTGGCCGGTCGTGGTGAAGGTCGGGTTGTTGCAGTTCTTGATGTTGATGTTCTGCGTCTGCACGCCCGGGATCCGGCGGATCTGGTCGAACCCGGCCTGGACGAGGTTGATCGGCAGGGGCGAGTAGCCGAGTTTCGGAGCCTGTTGCTGGCCCTGGCACATGAAGTAATAGGAGAAGGCGCCGAGTGTCTTCCCCTTGTCCTTCGTGAAGGTGCCCTGCACCTTCAGCGGCAGGATCATGTACGAGTAACTGGACAGCGGGTAGTTGCGGCGGTCGGTGTCGTTGTAGACGCCGTCGAGCTGCTGGGTGAGGTAGTCAGCCGAGTTCCTGTTGGTGTTGATCTTCGCCTTGAGCAACGAGACCGCCACGTTCGACGGCGTCGGCTCGGTGTAGTAGCCCGCGTGGTTCAGGACCTTCGCGACGGGGTACCGGGCGTTGATGGCGTACGAGTAGTTGACGTACCCGATCGCACCCTCGCCGTAGTTCTGGGCGACGTAACCGGCGACACCGAGGTCACCGGACTGGGCGATCATGCCGGAGACGGTGGGGTAATACGACGTCTGCCCGCACGCTCCCGAGCGGCCGACCTTGGCGCAGTAGGCGTTCCACAGCGCCCGGTGCTGGTTCGCCATCCACATCGTGAACTGGGCGGTGGAGCCGGAGCCGTCGGAGCGGACCACCGGGACGATCGTGCGGTGCGGGAGCTGGAGCCCCGGGTTGTCCGCCTTGATCACCGGGTCGTCCCAGAACGTGACGGCCCCGGTGAAGATCTTCGTGACCACGTCGCCGGAGAGGCGGAGGTTGGTGACCCGCTGCCCGTTGACGGTGAGGTGGTACATGAACACCGTGCCGCCGGCCACGATCGGCATGTAGGCGTAGGAGCCGGCCGCGGGGCGTTCGGCGGCGCTGCCGTCGGTGGGGTTCGTCTGGAACGGGATGTCGGAGACGGCGAAGTCGACGGTGCCGGAGAGGAACTGGCGACGGCCGTCGGAGGAGCCGGTGCCGGCGTAGCTGATGCGCATGCCGTACTGGTTGACGGCACGCCGCCACTCGTCGACGGCGTTCTCGGCCCAGGTGGAGCCGGCGCCGGCGATGGGGGTGTAGCTGTCGGCCGAGGCGGGGGTGGCGGTGCTGAGGACGGTGATGAGTGCGGCCAGGATGCCCAGCCGTCTCAGGGCGTTGCTGACAAGGCTGGACATCAGTGCGCGTCTCCTGTGGCAGGGTCTGTGTTCCCGCCCGCACCACCCGTGCGGGTTTCGTTGTCAGGTGCGGGTGGCCCCTGTGGGGCGGGACCGCCGTCGGCGGCTGCGGGTGCGTTGTGTTCGGGGGACTGCTCGCTGTCGGCGGCTGCGGGTGCGTCGGGGCCGGGCGCTCCCCCACTCTCGGCTTCGCTCGAGCGGGGGGACCCCCATCGCGGCGGAGCCGCTGATGGATGCAGCCCCGCGCCCCTGGGTGGGTCGGTCTCGTCGTCGATCGCGGAAGGACCGGTCTCGAACAGCTCCAGCCCCGGGGTGTGGAGTTCGGTGAACCTCTGGGCGTCCCGGCGGGACGCTCTCGCCGCCCGCCGTGCCTGGCGCTTGTTCTGGTGGCCGGGGCCGCGGCCGCCGATCACGCGGGCGATCGCGAAGAGGATCAGGACCAGGGCCATCAGGACCGCCGCCGAGCCGAAGCCGCGTGCGATCATGGTCGGTTCGGGGGACTTGACGAAGTTGAAGACGGCCAGCGGCAGGGAGACCATCGGGCCGTTCGTCGGGTCGGCGTTGAGCGCCGCCGTGAAGCCCGCGGTGAGCAGGACCGGGGAGGTCTCGCCGATCCCCCGGGCCGTACCGAGGATGACGGCGGTCGCGAGGCCGGAGCGGGCGGTGGGCAGGACCACGTGCCAGACCGTCCGCCAGCGCGGTGCGCCGAGCGCCTCGGAGGCCTCGGTGAGCGTGCCGGGGACCAGCCGCAGCACCACGTCCGCCGCGCGGATCACGATCGGCAGCATCATCACGCTGATCGCGAAGCCCGCCGCCAGCCCCGACTTCTGCATGCCGAGGCCGAGGATCCAGACCGCGTACACCATCAGACCGGCCACGATCGACGGCAGCGCGGTCATCGCCTCGACGATCGTGCGGACGAACCGGGAGAAGCGGCCCGGGATCTGGTTCAGGTACACCGCGCAGGCCAGGCCCAGCGGCACGGTGATCGCCAGCGCGATGCTGATCATGATGAGCGTGCCGAGCATGGCGTGTGCGACACCGCCGTGGCTCAGCGGGTCGAGGGGGCCCGCCGCCTGCATGTCCTGGGTGAAGAAGTTGCCGTGCGGCAGGGCCTCGCGGCCACGCCACGCGGTGAAGCCGACGACCAGGACGAGCGCGCAGAACATCAGCCCGCCCGCCGTCCACAGGACGACGGTCATCACCCGGTCCCGTACCGCCTGGCCGTCCTCCTCGAGGCCGGTCAGCACCGCGTAGACACCGAGGAAGGACAGGTAGGCGGTGACGAAGAAGCCCAACGCCCCGGAGAAGGGGGCGAGTTCACCGAAGAGCAGGACGGCGACGCACAGCCCGGAGGCGGCGGCGCCGAGCAGGGACAGCACACCGGAGCGGGTCAGCCCGCCGATCCGGCGCGGGACGTCGGGAGGCGCGTCGGACGCGGTGGCCGCGGTGCCGGTGGCGGTGTCCGCGCGAGGGCCCTCGACGGCCTTCCCGGGAGCGCTCCGCGGGGCGTCCTGGGGAACGCCCTTCTCAAGGTCTACGACGGCCATCGTCACGCCTCGCTCTGTGCGCCGGACCGTGACCGGGCCACGATCGAGGAGGCGGTGAAGTTGACCGCCAGGGTGAGCAGGAACAGCGCGAGGCCCGCGGCCATCAGCGCCGACATGCCGAACGTGGAGGCATCGCCGTAGTGCAGGGCGATGAGGGAGGAGACGGAGTTCGAACCGGTCTGCAGGATGTGCGGCTGGATGGTGAAGACCGGCGAGATGATCAGGTAGACCGCGATGGTCTCGCCGAGCGCGCGGCCCAGGCCCAGCATGGTGCCGCCGATGATCCCGCCCATCCCGTACGGCAGCACGACCGCGCGGATCATGCCCCAGCGGGTGGCGCCGAGCGCGTAGGCGCCCTCCCGTTCACCGGCCGGCGCCTGCGCGAAGACCTCGCGCATCACCGAGCACTGGATGGGGGCGACCATCAGCGCGACGACGATCCCGGCGACGAACGTGGATGCCGTGTAGACGCTCTCGGAGGCCAGCGGTTCGCCGGGCCGGGCGCCGTCGACGTGCAGGAACGGGATCCACCCGAGCCAGTCCGACAACCACCTGGACAACCCGATCACATGGCTCTGGAGGAAGAACAGCCCCCACAGGCCGTAGACCACGGACGGTACCGCGGCCATCAGGTCGACCAGGGAGACGAGCGTGCGGCGCAGCGGGCGGGGTGCGACGTCCGAGATGAACAGGGCCGTCCCGATGGCCAGCGGAACGCTGATCGTGACGGCGACGGCGGCGATCAGCAGGGTGCCGGTGAGCACGGCCGCGATGCCGAACCGGTGCACGTCCGGTTGCCACTGGGCGGTGCTGAGGAAGGCCCAGACCCCCCGGGTCCGCAGCGCCTGCCCGGCGCGGAGCAGCAGGAACAGCCCCACCGCGGCCATGATGGCGAGGACGACGACGCCGGCGGCCGTCAACTGGACCCGGAACATCCGGTCCCCGAGCCCTCGGGCGGCGGACAGCCGCCTGGGCACGGGTCTTTCGGATTCCGCCCCGGCGGAACCCTCGAGCGCGGACACCACTGTGCCCCCCTATACGGAAACGGTTCTCCCCAAGCGGCTCCGAATCCGGGTGCCGCGCCGCAGAGTCAATGGCCGGTTCCTTGCGCTCCAGCCCGTCAAAAGTGGAGCCGGTGTGAACAGTCCATGCCATTTCGGTGGGGGAGATGTGGGTGCCTGCGCACGGGAGGGCCGGCCGGGGCGCGGCCCGCGGAACGCCGTCGGGCCGCCGCGCGCGGGATTCAGCCGCGGGCCGCGCGGTTCAGCCGTCGGCCGCGCGGTTCAGCCGCGGGCCGCGCGGTTCAGCCGTTGGCCGCGTGGTTCAGCCCTGGGCCGCGTGGTTCAGCCCTGGGCCGCGTGGTTCAGCCCTGGGCCGCGCGGTTCAGGGTGTCCCTGGCGGCCTGCTCGCCCCGCCCCAGCAGCGCCTTCTCCAGGCTGTGGTCGTCCTGCCGGGAGAAGCGCTCGCCCTCGGCGACGTCCTCCTCGCTCAGCACCCGCCCGCACCACTCGCCCCGGTCGGCGGTGCGGTCGTCGAAGGGCACCGCCGCGCCCTCGCCGAGGACGGCCCAGCCGCCCTCGTGCCAGCGCAGGGCGAGCAGATAGGTGTGGCCGACCTGGAGACGGGGCGCGTCGGTGGGCGTGTCGGCCACCCGGGCACCGCTGGACCGGTAGACCTCCCAGCCGGGGGCGATCATGTCGAAGGCGGCGCCGAGGGCGTTCCGGGGCGCGCCGCGCGACCACAGCCTGCCGTCGGTCCGGAAGCTCACCAGCCGGTCCGTCGCGGACGCAACGGCCCCCTTGGCGTAGGTCCGCCGGTTCGTCTCCCGCTCCGCGGTCGGGCTGGCGACGACGACGTGATCGGCGTACGACACCCAGTCCTTCGCGGTCTGTGACGGATACAGGTCCCCCGAGGTCCCGCACCCCACCACCGTCTCCAGCCCCGGCGCGCCGACCACCACCCCTGCGGCGATCCCGACGGCGGCGAGCAGGGCGGCGACGGGCCGCGCCGACAGTCGCCGAGGCATGACGAAACGTTCCCCCATGGTGAGAAAGACCCCCGTGTCCCTGTGTTCCCCGTGTCCCCGGATGTGCGTCCCCGGGGTGCCGGTGCGGCCCCGGGGCGGCGGAGAAGGTCAGATCTCCAGGCCGTGTTGATCACCATAGGTACGACCGAACGAAAGGGAACAAGAATCACCTCGGCCCGGCACAGAACTGTGACGAGGCGCGGAACTGTGACGCGGTGCAGAGCTGTTGTGCGCCGCACGACTGTGAGGCGGACGCCGGTCCGGCAACCCGTTCCGGTGATCGTGCCGGCCGAGCACGCACCCAGGTGCCGGCTCCGGGCGGCCCAGGTATAGCGTCGCGCAGTGGGCGTGGCCTGACCTGACCCGTTTCGTCCCGGAGCGAAGGAGCGTGGAACCGTGAGCCGGATGGCCGAGCTGACCGCCGGCCGGCTGCTGACGTCGTGGCAGCTGGACGTGCCCGCGCTCCTGCTGGTCGTGGCCCTGGGCGGGCTGTACGGCTGGGGCGTGCTGCGGGTGCGCGGCCGGGGCGGGGTCTGGTCCCCCGCCCGGACCGCCGCCTTCGCGTTCCTCGGTCTGGGCGCGCTGGTCGTGGCGACGATGTCGAGCCTCGCCGTCTACGACCACGTGCTGTTCTGGCCCGCGGCCGTGCAGAACATCCTGCTCGACCTGGTGGCCCCGCTCGGCCTCGCCCTGGGCGACCCGCTCCGGCTCGCGGTGGAGGCGCTGCCGGCGGGAGCGGCGGCCCGGGTCCGCCGGGCGATGACCGGCCGCGTGCTCCGCCTGCTGACCTTCCCCCTGGTCAGCACGGCGCTGGTGCTCGCCACCGAGCTGACGGTCTACTTCACGCCGTACTTCGCGACCGCGCTGCGCGTGGGCTGGCTGCACGAGCTGATGTACCTGCACCTGCTGGCCGCGGGCTGTCTCTTCGTCGTACCGGTGCTGACCCGTGAGGAGACGCTGCCGGCGTGGTGCAGCCACCCGGTGCGGGCGGGCCTGGTCTTCCTGGACGGCGTGATCGACGCGATCCCCGGGGTCGTCGTGATGACCCACGGCACGCTGATCGCGGGCGCGTGGTACCTCCACCACCATCCGTCCTGGGCCCCCGACGTCCTGCACGACCAGCAGATCGGCGGCGGCGCCATGCTGAGCATCGCCGAGCTGGTCGCGCTGCCGTTCCTGCTGACGATCCTGTTCCAGTGGGCGCGGGCGGAACGGGTCCAGACGGCGGCCCTGGACCGCCGCCTGGACGAGCAGCAACTGGCAGCGGCCGTCCCCGCCCCGACCGCGTCGGAGCCCGCCGCCACCTCCGCCCCCGCCGCCCCCGCCGCCGATCGGATCCGCCCCTGGTGGGAGACGGAGGAGAACGAGGTCGCCTCCCGAATCCGCCGCCAGCACGGCGACCGGTGAGGGCCCCGGCCCCCCGGACCCTCGAAACGGCCCTGCGCTCCTCGGCTGCTCCGGACGACCCGCCGACACCGACCCGAACAACGGCGACGAGGAGACCGAGTCGGAGGCGGCTGAAGGGGCGCTGCTCGGCACCCGCACCCAACGCATGACCAACCGGCACAGAGAATCGGCCAATTGGCAGGTTTTACGTTGGTGAGCGGGCGCCGTTCGGTGCCCGTCGTCGGTGCCGTACCGCTGGGTCACCCCTCCCCGCAGGTCAGACAGGGTGCGGCGGCCCGGGCCGGTCGGGCGGGTGGTCCGGGCGGGCCGTTCGGAGATCCTCTTTGCCTGTTCGGTCAGCCGGAGCGGCTTCGCGGGTGGGGAGTGGTGTCCCACCTGTGCATACGCGGCGGGGACGTCGGTTGCCTGAAGGTTGTCGCGAAGCGTAGGCGTCCGACGGTCGTGACGTGGAGGCCCGGCAGGACGCTTCCTATGGTGGGAAGCGACGTCGCCGGACGCGCCGAGCGCGGCGACACCGGAGGCCGCGTACCGGATCCGGGGGAGTACGGTCCACGAGATGTCCGATGTCGGAGTGAGCTCATGGAGAATCCTCAGTTCGCCGAAATGCTGATGCGCACCAGACTGCGTTCCGGCATCACCCAGCAGCAGCTGGCCGACCTCTCCACCATCAGTTCCCGCGCGATAAGAAACCTGGAGAAGGGTCATGTGCGCCATCCGCGCAAAGAGACCGTCCAGCTGCTGGCCGACGCTCTGCGCATCGACGGGTCCACTCGGCACCGGTTGCTGAAACTCGCCGTGGAAGAGGAGCGCGAAGGCCCGCACGGAAGTCCGGACGGCGTCCGTCCGCCGGACTTCGGACGGCCCGCCGACCCGGTGGAGTTCTTTCACGACGCTCACGGATTCCCTGAACAGGGATCACGGTTGTCCGGTTCCTCGCTCGGTCAGGGATCGATCCCGCTCGCCTCCCCTGCCTCCGCCAGGGGACCGCGCCCCGACACCGATCCGGGAGCCCTCGACGGGACGGCCCGGGCGGCCGCTTCCGGAACCGGCACGGACGGGGACGACCGGGACGCGGAACCTGCCGGTGCACCGGATGCGCGGCGCCCCGCGCACACCTGCGCGTACGAGTACAGGGCCGTGCCGCTCCCCGAGGGGCCCGGCCCCGGTGCCACCGGCGTTCTCAACGACGTGGCCCGCGACGGCTGGCGGTTGGCCGCCGTCGACGGCGGCACCGCCTACCTGGAACGTCGCACCCGCTGAGGTCACGGACGCGCCCCGGCGATGCGCCGGCGCCCGGCCGTGACGCTCCCGCGCGCCCTGCGGGGACCCCGCTCCTGAGCGGCATGTCCGCAGGGCGCGCGCACGTGCCCGCGAGCCGGTCGTCCGGCCGGCGGAGTTCCGGTTATATTCCGCCGGAAAATTCCGGACCGGCCACTTCCCTCCTCTAGCGTGGATCAGGCGAAGTTCTTCCCCGACCCTTTAGAGAACGAGGGAGCACGAAGAATGTCAGCACCCGCAGTCGTGGTCGGCACGCACCTCCCACCCGGGCCGCGAGCACACCTCAGCTCCGACAGCACCCGCCGGATTCTCCGCCTGCAGAACTTATTTCTGCGACATGCCCGGGAATTCCTGTACGAAGCCGGATTCGTGGAACTCCTCCCTCCCGTCATCGGCCCGGTCACCGACCCCGGAATTCGTGGCGCGAAACAGGTCGACGTCGACTTCTACGGCCACCGCTACAAACTCATGACGAGCGCCTTCGTCTACAAGCAGGCGGCCCTGCTCGCCTACGACAAGATCTTCTACGTCGCTCCGAACGTACGGATGGAGCCGCTGGAGACCTGCTCCACCCAGCGCCATCTCGCGGAGTTCCATCAGCTGGACATCGAGATGGCGCACACCAGCCGCGAACAGGTGATGGACCTGGCCGAGGAGCTGATCGCCACCGCCACCCGAGCGGTCGTCGCCGAGTGCGAACCGGCGCTGCGCGACCTGGGGCGCGACGTGGACGCGCTGCGGGCGATGCTCGCGGCCCCGTTCGAACGGCTCGCCCACACGGACGCCGTCACCCGCCTCGTCGACGGCGGCCATGCCCAGAGCGCGGCGGCCGAGATCGACTGGGAAGGCGAGCGCATCCTCTCCGAGGGCAGCGCCCGCCCCGTGTTCCTGACCGACTATCCCAAGGGCTCGCGCGTCTTCCTGGAGCGCGAGGACAGTCAACGGCCGGGCGTGCTGCGGACGTTCGACCTCCTCATGCCGGAGGGATACGGCGAGGTCATCAGCGGCGGCGAACGCGAGTCGGACTACCGGCGTCTGATCACCAGGATGCGCGAGACGGGGGAAAACCCCGCCAAGTACGGCTGGTACCTGGACGAGGTGAGGAACGGCATACCGCCGAGCGCGGGCTTCGGGCTCGGTGTCCAGCGCTTCACCCGCTACCTGGTGGGTGCCGACTACGTGTGGCAGACCACCGCCTTTCCTAAGCTTCCCGGCGTCGTCTCGCCCTGACCGCGGAGGTGCCGCGATGACCCGTATCACGAGCCACCCGCAGCGCGAGACCGGTGCGAGCGCGCGGGGCGCGGTGCTCCCCGCCGCCGCGCTCCTCGACCGCCCTCCCCGCCTCCCCCCGCGCCCGGCCGGACCCGTCGTGAAAGGGGCCGGCCCCGTGGGACCGGCCGGAGCGGCCGGAGCGGCCACCAAGGGAGGACCCGCCACCACCGGGCCCGCCACCGTCGGACCTGCCACGGCGCCCGCACCGGCGCAGGTGTTCGCGCCGGCCGCCCCGCCCTCCGCCGAACCGCCCCGCGTCCTCCTGGTCGACGGGGACCCGGTCTCCCGCCAGGTCTTCGGCGGCACCCTGCACGCGGACGACCAGGTCAGCCTGGTCGCCACCGGTGACAGCCGCCGCCCGCCCGCGGAGTGGCCGCTGCACCGGGCGGACCTGACGATCCTGGTCTCCGGACCGCTGGAGAACCACGTCCTCAAGGCCCAGGACGTCAACCGCCGCGGCGGCAGGACCCTCCTGGTGGGTGTCGACTGGTCCAAGCACCGGCTGGACGCCGCCCTGGCCTCGGGAACCTCGGGCTGCCTGAGCAAGGACTGGGCGCTGTCCCACCTGCCGCAGGCCGCGGCCGCCGCCGCGACCGGGCACATCGTGCTCTCGCCCGACCTCGTCGGACTCTGCGTGGCCATGCAGCCCGCGGACGCCGGCCGCGATCTCGCGGTCCGGCTGCGCTGCCTGACCCGACGGGAACGGGAGGTGCTGACCCTGCTCGCGGAGGGGATGTCGACCGGCGAGGTGTCCGACTGCCTCGTCGTCTCCCCGGCCACCATCAAGAGCCACGTCTCCCATGCCCTGACCAAGCTGTGCGTGCGCAACCGACTCGAAGCGGTCCTGCTCATGCAGGCGGCTCTGGGCTGCGGCGTCCAGCACGGCGAACTCCGCCCCGGAGAGATCTGAGAGGGACCGATCATGCCCGCATACGTCCTGGTGGGATACAGCGCGGACCTGCTGCGCGTCCTCGACGGCTTCCTGGCGCCGGACAGCGTCCTCGTCGTGGACGAACCGGAAGTCCTCGCCGTGCGGGGCGCCCGTGACCGCACCGGCGAGATCGCCTGCTTCGCCGACGTCCTGCCCGCCCCGGTCCAGACCGACGCGGACCGGCTGCCCGCCCTCGTCCCCCCGCCGCCCGGTGTACGCGCCGTGCTGCCCGGCAACGACTACGGCGTCGTGGCCGCAGCGGTCCTCGCCGACGCCTGGGGTCTGCCCGGCCCCGGCACCGAGGCCGCCCGGACCTTCCGCGACAAGCGCCGTCAGCGGCGGCTCGCCGACGAGGCGGGCATCCCCCAGCCCGCCTGGAGAGAGGTGTCCGACGCGGCCGAGGCGACGGAATTCGCCGCCGGATGCCCCGACGGGTTCGTCCTCAAGCCCGCCACCCTCCAGTCCAGCGAAGGCGTCCTGGTCCTCGAACCCGGCGCGGACGTGGCGGCGGCCTGGCGGCACACCACCGCGCGCAACGCCATCGGCGGGACCATGCGCCTGAACGGGGGGCCCGGCCCCTGCCTGGCCGAACGACGGCTCCTGGGCGAGGAGTTCAGCGTCGAGCTGCTGCTGCGCGACGGTACCGCGCTGTTCTGCAACGTGACCGCCAAGCGTCTGCTCGGCGGGGTCCACCCGGTGGAGATGGGACACGTCGTCCCGGCTCCGCCCGAAGGCGGCGTACACGAATCACTGCGCGCCAGCATGCTGGCCCTGGCCCGCGCGTCCGGATTCCGCACCGGCGTCATGCACGGCGAGTGGATCACCGAGGACGGGGTGCCGCACCTGGTGGAGTGCGCCGCGCGGCTGCCCGGCGACCAGATCCACCGGCTCATCGAACTCGCCTACGGCTGGGACCTGCTGCGCAACTGGTTCCGTGTCGCGGCCGGGGAGGAGCCCGCTGCGGTGCCCCGGCGGCCGCAAGGCGCCGCCATCCGGTTCCTGGGCGTCCCGCCCGGGCGCGTCACGTCCGTCAGCGGGATCGACGAGGCCCGGTCCACGGCGGGCGTGCGCGACGTCGCCGTCGCCGTGGACGTGGGCTCGCACGTCGAACCGATCCGCAGTTCCTGGGAGCGCTCCGGCTTCGTGATCGCCACCGGGCCGGACGGCCGGGGCGCCGAACGCACGGCCCATACGGCGTCCGAGCGCATCGTCATCTCGACCGAGCAGGACGCGCTGGCCGACGCCTGACCCGGACCACCCGCCCCCACCCCCTCCGCACGCGCCCCGCCGGGCCCCATCCGGCGGGGCGCGTGCGGGTGCCGGGGCAGGACGTACGACTCCGGCGGGGCGCGTGCGGGTGCCGGGGCGGGACGGACGGCGGGACCGCCGCGCGCCGGCGCGCGGCGGTCCCGCCGTCCGCGTCAGGCCCGGGCCCCGCCCCGGCCCCGCGCGCCCGGCCGGGCCCCGGCCCCCCCCGGCGCG